>DASWUW010000179.1:0-15917 GCA_036406335.1 Trebonia sp. | reverse complement strand
CGTGCTGCCCGCGCTGTCCCCCGGTAACGCGGACCGGGTGTCCGGCCTGCTGGCCGCGTCGACCATGCGACGCTGTCAGGAGCTGATGGCCGGCCAGGCCCGCAAGAACCACCCCTCCCGGGGACGGCACACCCGCGGCTACACCGGTCCGCCGGTTTCTCCGGGGCTGGAACGCGCCCTGCTCGGGCTGGTGCTCTTTGGCCGCATGAGCTACCGCGAGGCAGCCCGGGAGCTGGCGATCAGCCCGTCCCGGGCGGCCGCGCTGCTGCGCTCAGCCCTGGTCTCCCCGCCGGGCTGGTAAGACCGCGAACTCCGCGGTGATCTTGGTCCCCTCCGGTCCGGCGGTCATGGCCATCCGCTCGGCCACCTGCCGCACGATCCACAGGCCGTGTCCCTGACGCAGCGGCCACGTGTCGGGACCCGGCCCGGCATCGGTGACCTGGCAGTACAGCATGCCGCCGGCCGCGCGCAGCAGCAGCCGGCCCGCTCCCGCTCCGTGCCGGACCGCGTTCGCCGCGAGCTCGTGCACGGCCAGGATGACGTCCGCCGCCCGGCCTTCCGGCAGGCCCGCGGCCGCCACGCAGGCCGCCACCCGGGCCCGCAGCAGCTGCAGGGTGCCGGCGTCAAAGCCTTGGTCGAGCACCGCCTCGTCCGCCGAGGCGCCGCCAGTATCGGTCATCAGCAGACGGCTACCCACGGCCAGGCCAGCCAACCGGGCCCGCCGGGATTAATGCGCGGCCGGGCTGCCCGCGAGGCGAGCGCGGGAAGGCCGCGGCCGGGCTGCCGATGACGTAACGGGCGACGTCGGCGAGCGGCTGGTTGGTGTTGCGGGACGAAGCGGCACCTTCGTTACCCGGCTGGCGACCGTTACCCGGCTAGCGACCGCAGGTCCAGTCCGCGCCGGGCCGCGAAGGCCGCGAAACCGGCCTGGTGCCCGGCGGTGGCCCGCTGCGCCGCGGCGCGGCGGGCGGGGTCGCCCAGGCCGGGCCGGAGCAGATCGACGGCGCCGTCCAGCTTGGCGGCCGGACCCGCCCGCAGGCCGTCGGCGCGGGCCAGGCTCCGGTTGAACTCGGCCTGGGCCGGCCCCAGGGCGGCCATCACCCAGAAGGGGCCGTCCAGGTCCAGCTGGTAAGAGCAGTAGCTGCCGCCCCAGGGCTGCGCCGCCGCCTGGACGCGGGCGGCGAACTCCGCGGCGCCCGCGTCGACCCGCACCGCGTCGCCGCCGAGGCCGGCACCGAACGCACGGTAGCCCCGCGCGACGGCAGGACGTCCCTCGCGGGCCGGCGCCTCGTGGTTCTCGGTCTCCTCCAGTTCCAGGTAGAAGGCGTGCAGGTGGGCGTGCTGCACCTCCTGCCGGGGGTTCTTGGTGACCGCCGCGCCGGTGCCGGGCCCGGCACCGGCGCCGGGGGCGGCCGCGTCCCGCCGGTAGTCGAGGTTAGGCGCGCTGTCGTTGGCCGCGAACGCCACGTGGCCGCCGTCCAGGCTGCCGTACCAGGCGGCGACCAGGGTCATCGCGGTCAGCAAGGCGGCCCGTTCCCCGGCCGGGGCCGAGGACCAGCCGTCGCGCTGGCGGCGGGGCAGCATGAGCGTGTGCGGCCGGGCCGTCCGGCCGGGTCCGTTGGCCAGCATAAAGGGATTGCGGTCGAGGACCAGGTCCACCAGCGCGGTCCCGTCCGGTGCGGTGACCGTCCCCAGGTAAGTGGAGAAGCTGGTCACGTCGGCGAACGCGTCCACGGGCCGGAACCGGCGGGAGAATTCTCCCGCCGGCACCTCGCCCGCCGCCTTCCCGGTGGCCGGGTCGACCAGCACCCAGGTCGCGGTGGTGCTGCCCGGCCGCCAGAACGCCTTGACCGTGCGGCCGCCCTCGCCGTAGGTCCACATCTGGCGCAGTTCGAGCTCGCTGAACTCGAGCTCGCTGAACGGGGAGCCGGCGCGCTCCGGGTAATCGGCCACGCTCCTAACCCTAGTTACTCCGTCCGGGGAGTGATCAGGAGAGCGCGGGCGGGACGGCGGAAGCCATGACCGCGGCCGCCCGGTCCCAGACCCGGTGCAGGCCGACCGCGGCGGTGAGCTGGTCGGTGAACGACTTCGCGACCGAGTCGGCGGTCAGCACGCCCGCGGCGCCGACGGGGATGGCCGCTGCTTCCAGGACCGCGGTCCCGTCGCCCCACGCGCCCAGCACCTTGCAGTGCCGGAACGCCTCCTGCAGCAGCAGCGTCAGCCGGATGTCGCCGGTCGGGGCGGTGCCGCCGGCCACGACGACCGCGTCGAACTCGACCGAGCGGGTGGTCAGCAGCGTCCGGTCCACGACCGCGGCGTGGGGGCCGGTGCCCAGGACGCCGCCGACGGGCGCGATCACCAGGGCGGTCGCGCCGAGCTTGGCCACCGCGGCGCGGAGCCGGCCGAGGCCGGCCAGGTCGGAGCCGGCGTCGGCGACGATGCCGATCTTGCGCCCGGCGACCGGGCCCGGCTCGGTGACGACCTGGGACAGGGCGGGCGACAGGTCGGCGGCGGCGGGCGGGTTGCCCTCAGGCGCGGGCAGTCCGAGACCCGCGGCTACCTGGGCGCACAGGTCAGCGTCGACGTTGGCCAGCACCTGCAGCTCGCGTTCCTTGATGACCTGCTGGTAGCACTTGCCCAGCTCGAACGTGACGGCCTCGACCAGGTGGGCCTGCTCCAGCGGGCTCAGGCTGCGGTAGAACAGCGCCGGCTGGGTGAAATGGTCACCGAACGAGACCGGGCTGGACCGGACCACCGTCCCCTCCACCGGTCGCGGGGTCTGCACGTAACCGCCCTCGTCTTCCGTGGCCACCAGCGGCTCGCCGCCGCCGATGCTGTTGGGCCGGTAGGGGGCGAGCCCGGCGGGGACGGCCATCTGGTGCATGCCGTCCCTGAGCATGTCGTTGACCGGGCAGTGAGGCCGGTTGACCGGAAGCTGGGTGAAATTCGGGCCGCCGAGACGGGTGAGCTGCGTGTCCAGGTAGGAGAACAGCCGGGCCTGCAGCAGCGGGTCGTTGGTGACCTCGATGCCGGGCACCAGGTTCCCCAGGTGGAAGGCGACCTGCTCGGTCTCGGCAAAGTAGTTCACCGGGTTCCGGTTCAGCGTCAGCTTCCCGATCAGCTGCACCGGGGCCAGCTCCTCGGGGACCAGCTTGGTCGCATCCAGCAGGTCGATGCCCGCGAAGCTGTCGCTGCCGTCGTCGGGGAGGACCTGGATGCCCAGCTCGTACTCGAGGAACGCGCCCGCGTCGATGCCGTCGGCCATGTCCCGGCGGTGGAAGTCCGGGTCGACCCCGGCGGTAATCTGCGCTTCCTCCCACACCTGGGAGTGCACCCCGGCGGCCGGCTTCCAGTGGAACTTCACCAGGTGGGTCTCGCCGGCCGCGTTGACCAGGCGGAAGGTGTGCACGCCAAAGCCCTCCATCGTCCGGTAGGACCGCGGGATGCCCCGGTCGCTCATGTTCCACAGGACGTGATGGGTCGCCTCGGTGTGCAGCGAGACAAAGTCCCAGAAGGTGTCGTGGGCGGACTGGGCCGACGGGATCTCCCGGTCCGGGTGCGGCTTGGCCGCGTGGATGACGTCGGGGAACTTGATCCCGTCCTGAATAAAGAACACCGGGATGTTGTTGCCGACCAGGTCGAAGGTCCCTTCGGCGGTATAGAACTTCACCGCGAACCCGCGGGTGTCCCGCACCGTGTCGGCCGAGCCGCGCGAGCCCAGCACGGTGGAGAAGCGGACGAAGACCTCGGTCTGCTGGCCCTTGGCGCCCAGGAACCCGGCCTTGGTCACCGAGCTGGCGGTGCCGTAGGACTCGAAGACGCCGTGCGCCGCGGCGCCGCGGGCGTGCACCACGCGCTCGGGGATGCGCTCGTGGTCGAAGTGGGTGGTCTTCTCCCGGAGGTGGAAGTCCTCTAGCAGGGTCGGCCCGCGGTCACCCGCCTTCAGCGAATGATCGGTGTCCGGCAGCCGCAGGCCGTGGGCGGTGGTGAGAAACTCGCCCGACTCCTCGTCGACCGCCGCGGGTGATCCGGGGGCGGCAGCGGGATTCTGGGCGGGCTGGCCATTCCGGCTGCTGCGGCCGTTCTGAGGCGACGAAGCCATCTTTACTCCTGTCAGGCGAGAGACAGGCGATGGCTTCACCTTCGGGTGATTGTACAAGCGGCCAGTCCGCGGCGGGGGCTGGGGGCCCAGATACCAGACCTGGTTTCAGACGGGTTTGCTTCTGCTTCTGGGGGGGATACGAGAGCCGGGTAACAGGATCGTGACGGGGAGGGGCGGAGCATTGAGCGTCAGTGATCAGGCGAACCTGATGGAGGTCACCGGTCCCAGTGCGGCGTCGCTGGAGATCCTGGCCCGGGCTCTGCACGTGAAGAACGCCGAGCTGCAGCCCACGCTGGAAGCCATCACGTCCACCGCGGTGACGATGATCAGTCCTGCCCGGTACACCGGGCTGACCGTCTACACCCGCGGTCAGCTCATCCCGCGGGCCTCCACCGGCGAGCCGCCGCTGCTGCTCGACCACCTCCAGCAGCAGATGGGCGACGGCCCGTGCATCGACGCGGCCCGGCACCAGGCCGTCTTCCGGGTCGAGGACACCGGTCAGGACCAGCGCTGGCCGCGGTTCTGCACCGAGGCGGTGCGGCTCAACGTGCGCAGCATGCTGTGCGTGCCGCTCTGGATCGACGAGCGGAGCCTGGGCGCGCTCAGCCTGTACTCCGACCAGGCCGAGGCCTTCAGTGACTCGCACGAGCGGGTCACCGTGCTGCTGGCCACGTTTGCCGCGCTCGCCCTGGCCGAGGCGCAGCGCGCCGACCAGATGCAGGACGCACTGGGTAACCGGGACGTGATCGGGCAGGCCAAGGGCGTCCTGATGGAACGGCACGGCATCACCGCCGACATCGCCTTCGGCGTGCTGGCCCGGGTCTCCCAGGCCGAGAACGTCAAGCTGGCCGAGATCGCCCGCCGCTTTGTGGAAACCGGTGCGCTGCCCGGCCTCCCCGGTGTGCCCGGCCCGGAGAACGCCGCGGCGCTGCCCTAAGGGCTCCGGCCGCCGCTGGCGCGCGAACCGCCGGTTGACTGATGCTGGCCGACGCCTGCTGACCGCTACCGGAGCGGTTCGGGCCGGTCGCGGGCCCGGGCCAGGACGGCGTAGACCGGGGCCTCTTCGTCGCGACGGCCCCCGCCGGGTGCCGGGCGCCCCTGGTCTGCCGGGCTCCCCTGGTCTGCCGGGCGCCACTGGTCCACCGGGACCAGGCCGGGGTCCACCAGGTCCAGGCCGGCGACCAGGCCGGCCACCTCCGCCCGGGAGCGGGGGGTGATCTGCCCCGGCGCCATCCGGTTCCACTCGAGGGCGCCGGCCTCGAGTGCCGGGTCCAGGTCGCTGGCCACGTGGCAGAGCGCGAGACAGCTGCCGCGGGACAGCGCCGCCAGCAGCGCGGACACGATGCCCGCGGCCCGCCGGGCGCTGGAGACGAACATCAGCGTGGCGGGCAGCAGCACGGCCACCGGCTGCCCCAGGTCCAGCGTTGCGGCCGCTCCCGCCAGGAGCGCTTCCGGGTCGGTCGCCTTCGCGTCCAGCGCCGCGATGGCGCCCTGCGCCGTCGACCGCGCGTACGCGCGCACGTAGGACAGCACCATCGGGTCGTTGTCGACGTAGACCACCCGGCACGCCGGGTCGACCGACTGGGCGGTGTCGCGGCTGATCTCGGCTCCGGGGAGACCGGTACCGATGTCCAGGAACTGCCGGATGCCCGCCTCGAGCGCGAGGAAACGCACCGCCCGCTGCTGGAAGGCGAGGACCGCGGGCACGATCGCCGCGATGGCGGGCGCGGCCGCGAGCATGACCCGGGCCACCCGGCGGTCGGCCTCGAAGTTGCTCCGGCCGCCGTTCAGGAAGTCCGCCACCCGGGCCGGGTTGGGCGCCGCGGTGTCGATGCGCGCGGCCTGCGCCCGGCGGACCGCGTCCAGTTGAGAGTCGTCGATCATTTCGTACCCCCTGGGGCAGCTTCTCAACGGCGCCGCGGCCCGTCAACGCCCGCGGGCCGGCGCGCGGGTTTTCCCTTGCCCCGGCTCCATCTCACCCGTCCGTGCCGCACCAGGCACGCCGGAAGTCCCATGGTTAACGCCCGCGCGCCGACGGTGCCCGGTGCGATCATGGAGGCATGACGGCATGGCGGGACATCGAGCGCTCAGAGCCGGAGTTTGCCCGGCGGGTGCGGGCCCTGTTCGACGCGCACAAGCACAAGACGATCGCCACCCTGCGCGCCGCGGGGGCGCCGCGGATCTCCGGGATCGAGGCGTCCTTCGAGGACGGAGAGCTGGTCTTCGGTTCGATGAAGAACGCCCGCAAGGGCGCCGATCTCCGCCGCGACCCGCGGTTCGCGCTGCACAGCGCCACCGTCGACCCGGTCGAGGGAAGCGAGGCGCAGTGGCCGGGCGAAGCGAAGCTCTCCGGCCGGGCTGTCCCGGCCGGGCCGGCCGCCGGGGGTCCGGAAGGCGAGCAGTTCCGCGCCGACATCACCGAGGTGGTGCATACGCACCTCAACCCGGAGGCCACGCTGCTCGTCGTCGAGTGGTGGACGTCCGGGCACGGACTGCGCCGGGCCGAGCGCGAGTGAGCCGATCCGGTAGCGCCCGGCGAGGACGCGGTTACGCTGCAGCCTTTACTACTTAGCAAGAAATGAAGAAGTTGGTCACGATAGAGTTACCCCCGCTCGGTCAAGGGCCGGCTCTTCAGGCTCTGGCGTTGTCGCGCTCTGGGACGGATTCTTGGTGGGACGCTCTTCTGACGGGAAAAGCCGCTCGGCTGGACCTCGGGCTTGCCCCGCTAAATGGCGCAGCCTGGCCGGGGCCGGGCTGCTGACCGCGGCCGTAGCCGGCTGTTCCTACCTCAACACCGACGCGGCGGCCGCGCCGGACGGGGCCGCGAGCAGCGCCACCATTCTCAGCCAGGGCAAAACCATTTCTTCCGGGCAGATACCGCAGCCAATAGCGGTAGCCATCGCCAGAGGCCCGAAGCCCGGTCCGCGCAGCGCTTCCTCCGGGCCGCTGACCGCGGCCGAGCACGCCGGGTCGCTGCTGCTGAACGCCTCGGGCGCGACGCTGAAAACGTGGAACGCGACGTCGTCCTACTGCCCGCAGAGCACCGGCTACCTCGGCGACGGCAAGGTGGCGACCGACTCGAGCGGCGCGGTCACGCTGACCACTACCCGTTCGGTCGGCAGCTGCGCGGCCCTCATCAGCCCGGACGCGTACGCGTCGGTCGTCCTGGAGTCCTACTTTTACCTGCCGCCCCTCCCGGGCAAGCCCGGGACCCTCGCCAACTGGGACGGAATCTGGATGACGGACGGCGCCGCCTGGCCGGAGGACGGCGAACTCGACGCGGTCGAGGTCGAGCCGCTCAACGGCCAGAACGCGGTGAACTGGCACAGCGGGACCAGCGCCGCGCTGTTCAGCATCTCCACCAGCGGTTTCGTCGCTCGCCTACTGCCCAAAAAGGGGCCCAATCTGACGTCCGGCTGGCACACCGTGGACGCGGTCTACACCAAGGGGTACTTCGCGGTCTATTACGACGGCCGGCTGTTTACCAGCTATACCAGCGCCAACGTCACCGGTTCCCCGCTCAACCTCTACGTCACCACGTCGGTCACCCCGGACAACAGCGCGGTGCGGTCGGAACTCGGCGGGCCGCCGAGCAATTCCGACACGTCGTCCCCGGTATTCGCGGTGCGGTACCTGCGAGCCTGGTCGTACAGGTAACCAGCGGCCGGATGACGTACGTTACCGGCATGACCCCCACCACATCGCGGCTCCCGGCGGACGTCATCGCGCAGCTCGCGACGGCCGACCCGGAGGACATCCCCGGCCAGGCCTCCGCCGCCTGGGCGCTGCTGACCCCGTACCACGAGAAGGCGGGTTACACCGCGCCCCGGCTGGAGCGGGACCTCGCCTACGGAACCGACCCGCGGCAGCGGCTGGACGTGCACGCCGCCGCCGGCCCGGGCCAGCCGGCCCCGGTGGTGCTGTTCGTGCACGGCGGCGGGTTCGTCCGCGGCGACAAGCACGTGCCGGGCACGCCGATGTACGACCACGTGGGCGCCTGGGCCGTCCGGCACGGCGCCGTCGGGGTCACCGTGACCTACCGGCTCGCCCCCGGACACCAGTGGCCGGCCGGGGCGGAAGACGTCGCGGCCGCGGTGGAGTGGATCCGCGGCGGCATCGCCGCCTACGGCGGCGACCCGGCGCGCATCGTGGTGGCGGGCCACTCGGCCGGGGCCGCCCACGTCGCCTCGTTCCTGACCGGGCAGGGCGGCGGCAGCCTGGACGGCGTCCGCGGCGGGGCGCTGCTGTCCGGCATCTACGACCTCGCCCAGCGGGGCGAGCTCGAGCGGGCCTACTACGGCGACACCCCGGCCGGGACCGCCTCGACCCGGCCCGGGCTGCTCGAATGCCCGGTCCCGCTGCTGTTCAGCGTGGCCGAGCACGACCCGCGCTACTTCCACGCCCAGGCCGGGGGCATGGTCGCGGCCTGGCTGAGCCGCCACGGGGTCCTCCCGCAGCTGGTCTGGGCCGAAGGCCACAACCACATCTCCGAGATCGCCAGCCTCGGCATCGACGACGAGGCCCTCGGCACCCCGCTGGCCCGGTTCATCGACCGGGTCACCGGCGGCGCCCCCGGAGTTCCGCGCTGCGGGTAAGTTCCGCAGTGATTCCGGGGTCCGGGAGCTGGGCGGGCCGGCGGGCTGCTGGATGCCGCTGCGGGTGACCGCGAGGCAGGCGACGGCGATGGCCACGGCGAGGGTGGCGACTATCGCGGTTTGGAGGTCGCCGAAGCCGGCGCCGCTGGCGGACCGGGCCTTGCTGACGTAGTCGGCGACCGAGGCGCCCAGCGGGCGGGTCAGCACGTAGGCCCACCAGAACACGGCGACCGCGCTCAGGCCGCCGCGCCAGGCGACCGCGGGCATCAAGATGGCGACCAGGAACAGCACCACCGAGGAGAGATAGCCCAGGTGGAGCGAGATGGCGGTAAGGTCGCCCGCCGCGGTGCCGAGGGCGAAGGTGACCGATACCGTCGCCCAGTAGTACAGCTCCCGGCGGCGGGTGACGATGCTGTGGATGGACAGCGTGCCCTCGCTGCGGTACCAGGCGGTGAACACCCCGGCCAGGACGACGGCCCACAGCACCGTGGTCACGGTATAGGGCAGCCCCAGGACTTTGTGCAGGGTGTCGGAGACGCCGGTGCCGAAGATCGCGATGGCATAGGCCAGGAACCAGTAGGCGGCCGCCTGGTAGCGCCGGACCCGGAACTGCCAGATCAGGCCGATGACCAGCAGGCCGGTTTCGACGGCGGCGCCAACCAGCGGGTTGCCGAGTCCGAAGTAGTCCGAGGTGGCCTCGCCCCCCGCGGTGGTGAGCAGCTTGATCACCCAGAACACCAGGGTGATCTCCGGCACCTTGGCCGCCACGGGCTGCGGGAAGGAGCGGAGACGGTCGCTCGTCATCGGGTTACTTACCTCCGGTTGCCGGGGCGTGGCTGCTGATCCTGGGGGAATCTACGCTACGGGCCGGGTGCGGCGGTTCGCGACCTCCCGGAGAACGAAACGCAGGCGCGCCGGTTCATCCTCAAGTCGGATGCGTACGGGCGGTAACCTGCGGTTAAGTGATCGCGGAGGACGTCAATGGGCATGATGACCGAGCTGGCCAGGCCGGGACGGGACTCGCTGCAGCCGCCGGAGGAGATCACCGGCGGTCTCTTCGGCCGGGGCCGGGACATCGCGCGCACCCATCCGCTGGCGACCGACGCGCTGCTCGCGGCGGTGCTGCTGGCGCTGTCGAGCGTGTGGCTGGCCGGAGCCGGCTTCGCCGAGCCGGGCTGGGAGACCGCGACGGTGCAGACGGCGCTGGTCGCCACCGTGGCGGTGCGCCGGATCTGGCCTGCCGGGGTCTACCTGCTCGGGTGCGCGCTGGCGCTGGCCCAGTGGCTGCTCGGCTTCCCCCTGGTCGGAGACGGGGCGCTGCTGATCGGCCTGTACACCGTGGCCGCGCACGAGTCGCGGATCCGGGCCGCGCTGGCCGCGGTGCTGCTGGAGGCGGGCGCGGTCATGGCCACGCTCAAGTGGGTCCCGGCCGGGACCACGCTGCGCTCGCTGCTGTTCCTCACCGCCACCGTGGTGGCGGCGCTGTTCGCCGGGCTGGCGGCCGCGTCGGGCAGCCGCTACCTGGCCTGGATGGACGAGCGGGCCCGGCGGCTGGCGGTCGAACGCGACCAGCAGGCGGCGATCGCCGCCGCCGCCGAGCGGACCCGAATCGCCCGCGAGCTGCACGACATCGTCTCGCACAGCCTGTCCGTGGTCATCACCCTGGCCGACGCGGCCGCGGTGGTCAGCCGCTCCGACCCGGGCCGGGAAGCGATGGCCGACGTCTCCGAGGCCGGCCGCCAGGCCCTGTCGGACATGCGGGCGATGCTCGGCGTGCTGCGCACTGACGACCCGCCGGCCGACCTGGCCCCGCAGCCCGGCATCGGGCAGCTCGAAGCGCTCGTCGAGCGGGTCCGCGCCACCGGGCTGGAGGTCGATCTGGCCTTTGAGGGAACCCCGTTCCCGTTCGGGGCGGCGGCCGGGCTCAGCGCGTACCGGATCGTGCAGGAGGCGCTGACCAACACCATGCGCCACGCCCGCGCCCGGCAGGCGCGGGTCACCATCCGCTACGACGCGCCGTGGGTACGGGTGCGAGTAGTCGACGACGGCACCGCCGCGGCGGCCCGCGGGATCCAGGGGCACGGCATCGACGGGATGGGCGAGCGGGCCGCGCTGCACGACGGCACCGTCACGGCCGGCCCCGCGCCGGACGGAGGCTGGCTGGTCTCGGCCGTGCTGCGCCCGGCGCCGGGGGCGGCGGCCGCGTGAGCATCTCCGTGCTGCTAGCCGACGACCAGCCGCTGCTCCGGCGCGGGTTCCGCATGATCATCGAGGCGGAAGACGACCTGACCGTCACCGGAGAGGCCGGAAACGGCGACGAAGCCGTCGACCGCGCCCGCCGGAACCCGCCCGACGTCGCGCTGATGGACATCCGCATGCCGGGCAGCGACGGCATCGAGGCGACCCGCCGGATCATCGCAGCCAACCCGGCGGTGCGGGTGCTGGTGCTGACCACGTTCGACGTCGACGAGTACGCCTTCGGCGCGCTGCGCGCCGGAGCCAGCGGCTTCCTGCTCAAGGACGTGCGGCCGGCCGAGCTGGTATCGGCGATCCGGACGGTCGCGTCGGGCGACGCGGTCGTCTCGCCCCGGATTACCCGCCGCATCCTGGAGGACTACACCCAGCTGATGCCGGTGTCGGCGGCCAGCTACCCGCAGCTGTCCGCGCTCACCGCCCGGGAGAGCGAAGTGGTGGAGGCGGTAGCCCGCGGTCTGTCCAACGCCGAGATCGCGGCCGCCCTGTGCGTGTCCGAGACCACGGTGAAGTCGCACGTCGGGCGCATCCTGGCCAAGCTCGGGCTGCGCGACCGGGTGCAGATCGTGGTGCTGGCCTACGAGGCCGGCCTGGTCCGGCCCGGAAACCGGTAGCTAGGCTGCTCTCATGACCGCCGATGTCCCGCTGATGCCGGGCGGGCGGCGGCTGCTGGGGCACGCGCCCGAGTTCGGCCGCGACCCGCTGGCGCTGCTGCAGCGGGCGCGGAAGCACGGCGACGTGGTCCGGGTCCGGTTCGGGCCGTTCCAGTTGTACCTGCTGAACAGCCCCGACTCCATCCGCCAGGCGCTGACCGGCCAGGCCCGGAAGCTGGAGAAAGGCCTCAACTTCGGCCGGGCCAAGCGGCTGATCGGGGACGGGCTGGTGATGGCGGAGGGCGAGAGCCACCGCCGGCAGCGGCGCCTCATGCAGCCGGCCTTCCACCACGCCCAGATCACCCGCTACCTGGACACGATGCGGGAGGTCGCGGTGCCGCGGATCAGCACGTGGCCGGACGGGGGAACGCTCGCCCTCGACCGCGAGCTGCGCTCCATCACCCTGACCGTCCTGACCCGGACGCTGCTGTCCAGTGACATCGGCCCCGAGGCGGTGGACGAGATCGAGCGGCTGCTGCGGGTGCTGCTGTCCGAGCTGGTGACCCAGGGCATCACCGCCAACGTGCCCGGGCTGGGCTGGGTGCCGACCCGGTCCAACCGCCGGTTCGCCGCCGCCCGCCGGCGGCTGCGGGCCCTGCTCACTGACATCATCGACGGCTATCAGGCGGCCGACACGGACCGCGGCGACCTGGTCTCGATCCTGCTGCGGGCCAGCGACGAGGAAACCGGCACCGGGATGACCGCCGGACAGCTCCGGGACGAGGTCACCACCCTGGTGATCGCCGGCTCCGAGACGACCGGGAACACGATCGCCTGGGCCTGCTACCTGCTGGCCCGGCACCCGGAGGCCCAGCTGCGGCTGCAGGAGGAAGCCGACCGGGTGCTGGCCGGCCAGGACGCCGGCTACGAGACCCTGGCCGCGCTGCCCTACACCCGCGCGGTGATTACCGAGGCGCTGCGTCTCTACAGCCCGGTATGGATCCTGCCCCGCCGGGCGCTGGCCGACGTCGAGCTGGGCGGTTACCGGCTCCCGGCGGGCAGCCGGATGATGTTCAGCCCCTACGCGCTCAACCGGGACCCGCGGCTGCACCGCGACCCGGACGACTTCGATCCCGGCCGCTGGGATAGCGACTACACCCGGGCCGAGCTGCGGGCGTCGTTCTTCCCGTTCGGGCAGGGCATCAGGAACTGCATCGGCGAGGGCTTCGCCTGGACCGAGTCCCTGCTGCTGCTCAGCGCGATCGCCGCCCGCTGGCAGCTGCGGCTGGCCGACGGCGCCGACGTGCACCCGGTGACCAGCAGCACCCTGGTGCCGAGCGAGCTGCCGGTCATCGTCACCCGGCGCCGGTAAAGGCAGGCCTACAGGCTCGTCCGGTGGTCGACGATGCGGCGCATCTTGCCCGCCGAGCGCTCCACCGTACGGGGCCCGCTGACCTCGACGCCGATCCGGATGCCGATGAGGTGCTTGACCCGGTCGGCCACCCGCTCGCCGGCCGCGGTGCCGCTCGTCTCGGGGACCGACTCACGCCGCTCCACCTGGACCAGCAGCGTGTCCAGGTTGCCCTCGCGGTCCAGGTGGCACTGGAAATGCGGGGTGAGCTCGGGCTCGCGCAGGATGAGCTCCTCCAGCTGGGTCGGGAAGACGTTGACCCCGCGCACGATCATCATGTCGTCGCTGCGCCCGGCCACCTTCTCGATCCGCCGCATGGCGCCAGGCCCGGTTCCCGGCAGCAGCCGGGTGAGGTCGCGGGTCCGGTAGCGGATGACCGGCATCGCCTCCTTGGTCAGCGAGGTGAGCACCAGCTCGCCGCGCTCCCCGTCCGGCAGCACCGCGCCGGTGTCCGGGTCGATGACCTCGGGGTAGAAGTGGTCCTCCCACACGTGGGGGCCGTCCTTGGACTCGTAGTACTCCGCCGCCACCCCGGGGCCGATGAGCTCGGACAGCCCGTAGGTGTCGAGGGCGTGGAAGTCGGTCCGCTCCTCCATGGACTGGCGCATCTTGTCGGTCCAGGGCTCGGCCCCGAAGACCCCGACGTTGAGCGAGCTCTCGGCCGGGTCGAAGCCCTGCCGTTCCATCTCGTCCAGGATGGTGAGCATGTAGGTGGGGGTGGCCGCGATCAGGCTGGGCTTGAAGTCGGCGATGAACTGCACCTGCCGCTCGGTCTGGCCGCCGGAGGCGGGGATAACCGTGCAGCCGAGCCGGGTCGCGCCGTCGTGCCAGCCGAAGCCGCCGGTGAACATCCCGTAGTTCACCGCGACGTGCATGATGTCGCCCGGCCGGCAGCCGGCCGCGCGCAGGCTGCGCTCGGCCACAATGGCCCAGGTCTCCAGGTCGTTCCTGGTGTAGCCGACGACCGTGGGCTTGCCGGTGGTGCCGGACGAGGCGTGCACCCGCAGCACCTGCTCCCGGGGCACGGCGAACAGGCCGAAGGGAAAGTTCTGCCGCAGCGTCTCTTTAGTGGTGAAGGGCAGCTTAGCCAGGCCGGCCAGGTCCTTGACGTCATCCGGGTGCGTGCCGGCGGCGTCGAACGCAGTCCGGTAGTGCGGGACGTTGGCGTAGGCGTGGTGCAGCGACCAGCGCAGCCGGTCCAGCTGCAGCGCGCGCAGTTCGTCGAGCGAGGCGCGCTCCACCGGTTCCCGGTTCACGTCCGCGGAAATGGGTTGAGGAATGTCTTTACCTTAGTCACTAATAAATACTTGTCACTGACAGTCCGACCATATAGCCGGTAACCGCCCTGGCGTGGGCGGATAGTTACTTTAGAGACGTTGAATAGGGGTATGGACGTGCATTACACGCTGCGGCAGCTGGAGTATTTCGTCGCCGCCGCGCATACCGGGACGCTGAGCGAGGCGGCCAGCCGCTGTCATGTTTCGCAGCCCGCCCTGTCGCTCTCCGTCACCCAGCTGGAGCGGGCACTCGGGCTGCAGCTGCTGGTGCGGCACCGGTCGCGGGGCGCGGAGCTGACCCCGGCGGGCACCCGGGTACTCAAGCTGGCCGAGGAGCTGCTGGGCCAGGCGGCCCGGCTGCAGGAAAGCGCGGGGGCAGAGCACGCCGGGCTGACCGGCCGCCTGGCCGTCGGCTGCTACACCACGCTGGCCCCGATGTTCGTGCCGCCGCTGCTCACCGGGTTCATGACCGAGTGCCCGGGGGTGGCGCTCGAGTTCACCGAGTACGCCCAGCCCGAGCTGCTGCGCGACCTGGAGCGGGGCGTGCTGGAGCTGGCCCTGCTCTACGACCGGCAGCTGGACCCGGGCCTGGCCTACACCGAGATCGGCCGGCTGTACCCGTACGTGCTGCTGCCCGCGGCGCACCCGTCCGCGTCCGCGGCGGCGGTCAGCCTGGCCGCGCTGGCGGCCGAGCCGGCCATCGTCTTGGACGTGCCGCCGAGCCGGGAGAACTGGCAGGAGATGACCAGCAGCCTGGCCATCGAACCGCTGGTCGGGCACCGGACCCGCAACTTCGAGCTGGCCCGCTGCCTGGTCGGGCGGGGGCTGGGCTACTGCGTGCTGTACCAGCGGCCGCCGCTGGACATCACCTACGAGGGACGGCCGGTGGTCGCCAAGCCGATCGCCGAGCAGGTCCCGGCGCTGCGGGTGGTGCTCGCCTACCCGGCGGCCGCCAGCCTGACCGCGCGGGCCCGCCGGTTCGCCGAGTACGCGGCGACGGCCGCGGTAGCACCGGGCGCGAACGGGGCGGGCGCGAACGGGGCGGGCGACGGCCCGGCTCATAGGACGGGCTTATATCGGCCCCAAGAAAATCCTGTTTGACCCGGCCCGGAGGCGGGGGACTTACTGGGCGGGTGGGCAACGCAGCAGTCGTGACACCCTTGCCGCCCCCCGCGCTCGACCTCGGGGAGCCGGGCACGATCGAGTTCACCGCCGCCCGCGCCCTGGCCGGGCGGGCCCTGACCCGGTTCGCGCTCAGCCTGCGCTCGCCGGCCGGCCGGGCCGAGTTCCTGGCCGACGAGCCGGGCTACCTGCGCCGGTTCGGGCTGTCCGGCGTCGACGCCCGGCTGGTCGGCGAGCGCGACTGGACCGGGCTGCTGCTGGCCGGCTGTCACCTGCAGGCCGTGCTCAAGCTGGCCGCCACCGTCGGGGCGGACCTCTGGTCGATCGGCGCGCACAACGCCGGCTGCACCCGGGACGAGCTCATCGCCGCCGCCCCGCGCCGGGTCAGCGGCCTGCCCGGGGCAAGCGGCTGAGTGGCCCGGGTCATCGGCGGGATCGGGATCTCGCACAGCCCGTCGATGGGGCTGGAGTACGACCGCGGCAGCGGCGGCCCCGGCGGGTTCAGCCCGCGCTGGCAGCCCTGGTACGACGGCACCCGCCGGGTCGCGGAGCTGGTCGAGCGGC
>DASWUW010000178.1:0-2826 GCA_036406335.1 Trebonia sp. | reverse complement strand
AGTCTTGGCAGGAAGAGCTCGAACGGCAGGTCGAACACATCAAGGCGGCCGCTATCTTTGTCGGGCCGACGGGCATCGGACCGTGGCAGAGCCGGGAGATGCGGGCCTTCCTCACCGAGTTTGTGGAGCGCCAGTGCCCGGTGATTCCCGTTCTTCTTCCCGATGCAGTGCCCCCCGCAATGCCTGTATTTCTCAGGGGATTGACTTGGGTCGATCTAAGAGCACGGGATACCGCGGGAATCGATCGCCTAGTTTGGGGTATAACCGGGCGCAAACCCCGCCGGATTTATTGATCTTACTTGAGCTCTACGAGTCGGTTCCGCGCGGGGAATGCTGTTTCGCGGCCTTATCGGGTCGTTGCGATGGTGGCGCTGCCTAGTACCGTGTCGCCGTTATAGAAGACTGCGGCCTGACCCGCGGCGACGCCCCGGGCAGGGCCGGTGAGGTAGACATGCACCTCGTCGCCCGACACCTGGACGGTGCACGGATGCACCTCACCGTGGGCGCGGAGCTGGACCGAGCACTCGACCGGCGCCACCGGCGGCTCGCAGCCGGTCCAGACCGGGCGGATGGCGGTGATCTCGCGGACGGCGAGGGCGTCGGCCGGGCCGACGGTCACGGTGTTGGACACCGGCTCGATGGAAAGCACGTAGCGGGGGTTGCCGTCCGGGGCCGGGCGGTCCAGGCGGAGGCCCTTGCGCTGGCCGATGGTGTAGCCGTGGGCGCCCTCGTGGGTGCCGAGGACGGTGCCGTCCCGATCGAGGATCTCGCCGGGCTCAGCGCCGAGGTGGCGGGAGAGGAAGCCGCGGGTGTCGCCGTCCGGGATGAAGCAGACGTCATGACTGTCGGGCTTGTCGGCGACGAGCAGGCCGCGGGAACCCGCCTCCGTGCGGACATCGGCCTTGAGGGTGTCGCCCAGGGGGAACATGGCGTGGGCGATCTGGCCGGAGTTCAGCACCGCGAGGACGTAGGACTGGTCCTTGCCCGGGTCGGCCGCGCGCTGCAGGGCACCGGAGGAAGGGTCGATGCGAGCGTAGTGGCCGGTGCAGACGGCGTCGAAGCCGAGGGCCAGGGCCCGGTCGAGGACCGCCTCGAACTTGATTTTCTCATTGCAGCGGAGGCAGGGGTTGGGGGTGCGGCCGGCGGCGTACTCGGCGACGAAGTCGTCTACTACCTCGCGCTTGAAGCGGTCGGCCATGTCCCAGACGTAGAAGGGGATGCCGATGACGTCGGCGGCGCGGCGGGCGTCGCGGGCGTCTTCGATCGTGCAGCAGCCGCGGGCGCCGGTCCGGTAAGACTGCGGGTTGGACGACAGCGCGAGGTGGACGCCGGTCACCTCGTGACCGGCGTCGGCGGCGCGCGCCGCCGCGGTGGCGGAGTCGACGCCGCCCGACATGGCGGCAAGAACTCTAAGTCCCATAACTCCTACAGGTTATCCGGACGTTACCGGCGGACTTGACGACGGACATGGCGGTGATGTCCGGGCGGCGGGAGCGCGGCGCGACGGTTCAGCGAGCGGCGGCGCGGCGGGCGCGGGTGACCGCCTCGCCGATGGCGGCGCCCAGGGCGTCTACTTCGGCCTGGGTGGTGGTGTGGCCGAGGGAGAAGCGGAGCGAGCCGCGGGCGCGGGACTCGTCGGCGCCCATCGCGAGCAGGACGTGGCTGGGCTCGGCGACGCCGGCGGTGCAGGCGGAGCCGGTGGAGCAGGCGATGCCGCGGGCGTCGAGGAGCAGCAGCAGCGCGTCGCCCTCGCAGCCGGGGAAGGAGAAGTGGGCGTTGCCGGGCAGCCGGCTGGGTCCGGGGGGCGGGCCGTTCAGCAGGGCGTCGGGGACCGCCGACAGCACCTGGCGGATGAGGTCGTCGCGGAGCTCGGCGATCCGCTTGGTTTCCAGCGAGCGCCGTTCCGCGCTGGCTACCGCGGCCACGGCGAAGGCCCGGATCGCCGGCGCGTCCAGCGTGCCCGACCTGATGTCGCGTTCCTGGCCGCCGCCGTGCAGCACCGGGACGGGGGTCAGGGTCTTGCCCAGGAGCAGGGCGCCGACGCCGACCGGGCCGCCGAGCTTGTGCGCGGTCACGGTCATCGCGTCCGCACCGGACTCGGCGAAGGAGACCGGCAGCTGCGCCGCCGCCTGGACCGCGTCGGTGTGGAAGGGCACGCCGAACTCGTGCGCGGCGGCGGCGAGCGACGCGACCGGCTGCACCGCGCCGACCTCGTTGTTGGCGAACATCACGCTGACCAGCGCGGCGCTGCCGGTGTCCTCGGCTAGCGCCGCCCGGAGCACGTCGGCGGAGACCAGTCCGCCGGCATCCACCGCGAGCCAGCTGGCCCGGGCGCCCTGGGATTCGCACAGCCAGCGGACCGAGTCGAAGACCGCGTGATGCTCGACCGCGGTGGTCAGGATCCGGCGGCGGCGCTCGTCGGCCGCCCGCCGCGACCAGAACAGGCCCTTGACCGCCAGGTTGTCCGCCTCGGTGCCGCCGCTGGTGAAGATCACCTCGCTGGCCCGGGCGCCAAATACCTCGGCCAGCTGTTCCCGGGATTCCTCGACTACGCGGCGCGCGCGGCGCCCGGCGTTGTGCAGGGAGGACGGGTTGCCGAGGTGGACCAGTTCCTCGGTCATCGCGGCGATGGCTTCGGGCAGCATCGGGGTGGTGGCGGCGTGGTCTAGGTAAACGACCGGGCTAGTACTCATGGCACCGTCCAGATTAACCGAGCATTCGGGCAGCGCTAGCGGCAAAGGGGCAGCCGACGATCCGCGCCGGGGCCGACGGATCGAAGGGCAGGTCCCGGCGGCCCGAGTGGAGGCCGCCGGGACGGAAGTACCG
>DASWUW010000177.1:0-5768 GCA_036406335.1 Trebonia sp. | reverse complement strand
GCGCCGGTGGCCAGCAGCCTGCCGTCCGGGCTGAACGCCGCCGACTCCGCGGCTCCGGTCCCGCTCATCACCTTGAGGGCGGGCGCGACCGGGGCCAGCGTGCTCCCGTTGAGCAGCTCGACCGTGCCGTTCGAGACGGCGACCGCGAGGAGGGCCGGGCCCGCCCGGGCCGGGCGGAACGCCGTCGTGTTGGCGTACGTCGTGGCCGTCAGCGGAGCGGTGGCGAGCAGCGTGCGGCGGGCGGTGTCCCAGAGCTGCACGCTGCCGTCGGTGCCGACCGCGAGCGTCCCGCCGCCCGGCCCGTAGGCCAGCTGGGTCGGCGCGCTGCCGGTGTTGAGCACCGCCGGCGGCATCGCCCAGAGCGAGACCGTGCCGTCCGCCCCGGCCGCCGCCACCCAGCCGGGGCCGTCCCAGGTCACCGACGTGACCGGCGGCGGGTGGGGCATCCGGGCGGTTACCCTCCGGGTGGCCAGGCTCCACACCATGACGTTCGCAGCGGACGTGCCGGCCGCCAGTGACCGGCCGTCGGGGCTGAACGCGAGCGTGTTCACCCAGTTGCCGGCACCGGTCAGCGTGCCGTCGGCGACCATGCGGCCGGCCTCCACCTGCCACAGCCAGACCTTGAAGTCCTTGCTGGAGGCGGCGAGCTCGCTCCCGTCCGGGCTGAACGCCACGCCCGACACCGACTCAGCCGGGCCGGCCAGGGGCATGCCGGGCAGCGCGGCCGGGGCCGCCCCGGCCGCGAGGGCGCCCGCACCGGGCAGGTGCCACAGCCAGACCTTGCCCGCGCTGGTGCCGGCCGCGAGCGTCTCCCCGTCCGGGCTGAACGCGACCGAGTTCGGGTACGTCCCCGTTCCCGGAGTGACCAGCGGCGCGCCGTCCGCCGCGGCCCGCGCCGGGTCGGCCACGTGCCAGAGCCGGACCGTGCCGTCCGTGCTGGCCGCGGCCAGCGTCGCGGAGTCCGGGCTGAACGCGACCGAGTACACGCTCTTGGCCGGCCCGGACAGCGGCCGGGCCAGCCGGACCGCCCTCGCCCCGGAGATCTTCCACAAGGTGACCACGCGGCCCGCGCCGGCCGCCGCGAGCAGTCCGCCGTCCGGGCTGAAGGCCGCCGCGTACAGCGGGTCCCCGCTGTCGGCGCGGAGCAGGTCGCTGACCAGCACCGGGTGCCCCGGCTGGGCGACATTCCACAGCCGCAGCGTCCCGTCGGCGCCGGCCGCCGCCAGTAGCTGGCGGTCCGGACTGACGGCTACCCACTGCACGATGCCGGCCGAGTCGTTGATGCGGGCCACCGACGGTGCGTCGCTCGACTGGAGCAGGCTGGCGGTGGCCTGCGGGGTCGGCGCGAACTCGTTCGCACTCACGCTGAGCTGTGCGGCTACAGCCGGCTCCTGGCTGCGCAGCTGGTCAGCGGTGAAGGCCACGTCGCGGGAGTCCGCCATGCTGGCCTCGCGCAGCGCGGTGGCCGCGGTACCCCGGGCCGCCGACCGCTGGCTGAAGGCGTAGCCGGAAAGCCCGGCCACGGCGAGCACCAGGACGGCGAGCACGGCGACGGTGGACTGCAGCCCGCGGGTACGCCGCCGGGCCGCGCGCTCGCTGGCGGTTCCCGCCGCCACGGAAGCGTCCACGAACGCGAGCGCCTGGCCCGGCAGCACCGCCCGCTTGCCCGGGTCGGCTGCCCATTCCCGTGCCAGGGCCAGCCGGCTGCCGCGCCACAGTGCCGCCTCTTCCCGGTCGTCCTCGACCCAGGCCCGTGCCCCTTCGGCGATCCGGCCCCGGTCCCGCAGGGCGTCCGTGTCCTCCTCGATCCAGGACCGCAGCCGGGGCCACGCGGTCAGCAGCGCGTCGTGGGTAATCTGCGCCGCGTCCGCGTCCACGGTGATCAGGCGCTCGCCGACGAACGCGGCCAGTACCGGTTCGGCGTCTCCCGCCTGGCCCCAGCCGGGCAGGTCGCCGAGCGCGACCGCGGCCCGGCTCGGCGGCACGCCGTCGGCGACGTGCACCAGGCGGAGGAACAGCTGCCGGGCGAGCGTCTGCTGGCGGTCGGTCAGGCTTTCGTAGGCTTCCTCCGCGGTCTGGGTCAACGCGTGGCTGATCCCGCCGCTCGCCTGGTAGTCGGCGACCGTGAGCGTTCCGCCGCGGCTGTGCTCCCAGGTGGCCAGCATCGCGTGGGAGAGCAGGGGCAGGGCCCCGGGCTCGTAGGCCGCGCCGCCTTCCCTCACCGCCGGCGCCAGGTCGGCGAGCAGGAGCGCGACGAGACCCTCATCGACCTCGGTCCGGGCCAGGCGGGCGGGGCCCACGACGGCCTCGCGGACCTGGCCGGCCGTCATCGGCCCGAGCACCACGTGCCGCTCTTGCAGCGCCTGCCGCAGCCGGGGGTAGCGGATCGCCTGGCCGTAGAAGTCGGCCCGCAGCGCGAGTACCACCAGGGCGGTCCGGGCCAGCTCACACAGCGCGCTGACCAGGGCGTTTCGTTCGTCCTCGTCACTGCAGAGGGTGAAGATCGCCTCAAACTGGTCGACCACGACCGCCTGCCGGCTGCCGTCCCCGACGGTCGCCGGCTCCAGTCCCTCAGGCGTCGCCGCCAGCGTCGCCGCCCGGGCGGTGAGCTCCTGCACCTCGGTCACCGGCAGGTCGAAGACCGTGACCGGCCAGCCGATCTCGTCCAGCCGGGGCAGCAGCCCGGCGCGCAGCACCGATGACTTTCCCGCTCCCGACGGGCCGATAAGCAGCAGCGGCAGTTCGGACGGCGCGACGGCGAGCGCGGCGAGCAGGCCGGCGACGTCTTCGCGGCCGAAGAACCACCGCGCGTCCGCCTCCTCGTAGCGTGCCAGCCCCCGGTACGGTGCCTCGGTCCGCCGCCTCGGCCGCCGCCGGACCCGGACAAGCGCCCGCTGCCATCGTTCGATCTGCCCTGGGTCGCTCTCTCCGCACACCCTCAGCAGCCGGGTCAGCAGCTCCCGGTCGAGCGGCAGGTGCTGTCCGGAAAAGTAGCCGCCCACGGTGGAGCGCTGGCCGCCGGTCAGCCGGGCCACCTCACGGATCTTCAGCCCCGACTGGTCCCGCAGCGCCTGCAGCGCGCGGCCGAAGTCGGCCGCAGTCTGGATCAGGTCCGGATCCGGGGTTCCGGTTACCGTCGGCGAATCGCCCACGTACCGGAGATACCGTGCCCGGATCGCTTGCTCATGCAATTGCGTGTATCGATACGAAACCGCGATCTAGAACCGGCAGTTCCGCCCGGCGGGCTGTCCGGGCTTGTCCGGACCTTGCGCCAGGCGCCGCCCGCGGGTCCCGGGCGGGGCAGGCTACGGCGAGGGAGGGGCCGCTCTGGTATCCGCGGGGGCTATCAGACGGGTCCCGTGCTGAGCGGCACGTAAGGGGACCGATTGCGATCAACTCAAGACCAGCCGGGAGCCGCGCGCTCGCCTGTCCTGACCAGGGACAGGCTGATGCGCCGGCTGGCGGTGCTGGTGACCGCGCTTGACCTGGACCGGCGTGACTTCGTGATTTTCGGCAGCGGCCCGCTGCTGGCCCACGGGCTGCGTTCCGGCGTCCGGGACCTGGACATCGTCGCCCGCGGGACGGCCTGGCAGCGTGTCTCGGCCTGCGGCTACCCGGGGACCGGGAGCGTCACCGGTGCCCCGCTGGCCTTGTTCTGGGACGGGCTGATCCAGTTCTCCCGGGAGTGGATAACCGGCGACTGGGACGCCGATGACCTGATCGGCCGGGCCGAGAGTATCCAGGGCTGGCCGTTCGCCCCGCTGGCCGACGTCCTGGCCTACAAGCAGCTGCTGCTGCGGCCCAAAGACCACCGGGACATCGCGGTACTGGGCCAGGCGATGCGCCAGGCCGCCTCGTCCTAGGCCGCGCCCGGCCCGGGCTGGTCGCTCCAGCTCGACAGCGCCCGCACCAGGGCGTGGACGAGGCGGTCAAAGCTGCGGTCGATATCGACGGGAAAGGCGAAGCCGTAACTGGCCTCCAGGGAGACGAACCCGTGCAGGGCGGCCCGGTAGGCCCGGACCGCGTCGACGACGTCATCGCCGCTGAGACCGTAGCCGCCCGCCACCGTCATGATCACCTCGATGGTCCGGCGGGAGACCGCTTCGTGCTCGGCGTCACCGGGGGCCGCGCCCCGTTCGGCTGCCTGGTAGCGGCCTGGATGGGCCAGCGCCCAGGCGCGCCAGGCATGAGCCATCGCGACCATCGCATCGTCACGGGCCCGGCCGATGGCGGCCCGGCCCAGTTCGTCGCTGAGCTCGGCTTTCCCCCGCATGGAGATGAGCCGCTGGAGGGCGTCGAGGCTGGCGACGTGCTTGTACAGCGACGGCTGGCGCACCCCGAGGCGGGCGGCGAGGGCCGCCAGGGTCAGCCGGCCTAGCCCGACCTCGTCGGCCAGTGCCGCCGCCTCGGTGACCACCCGGTCGGTGTTGAGCCCGGCCCTAGGCACCGAGGACGCGCTCCCGGAGGAATTTCGTGGTGAGCGCGGCCACCTCGTCGGGGCACTCGGCGTGCGGGTAGTGCCCGTGCCCCCTGACCAGCGCGACGGTACCCAGTCCGGGCGGCATCGCGGCGACGATCCCCTCCGCCTCGGCCCGCGGGTCAGCCCAGTCGGGGTCCTCGGTGCCCATGATGACCAGGGCCGGGCAGGAGATGCGGGACAGCGCGGCGCCCGCGTCGGCCGGCGAGGTCTTCATCGTCTTGAGGAACTCGGCCATCCGGCCGGGCTCGGACAGCTTGGCCCGCAGCGCCGTCATGTAGGCGGCGTAGTCGGCCGGCTTTTGCGGGTAGGCCAGGTCCAGGTAGCTCATCCACATCCTCAGGCTGCGCAGCGCCAGCACGCCCCCCAGCAGCAGCGTGCCCCGGCGGTAGCGCCGGGTTCGCACCAGGCCGCCCAGGCTGTACTCCACCTTCCGGGTGAACGGGCCCAGCTCGACGACACCGCTGACCAGCTCGGGCGCCGTCGCGGCGGCGACGGTGGCCGCCCCGCCGGACAGGGAGTGCCCGACGATGACGGCCGGGCCGCCGCCCAGGTGCCTGATCAGCGCGACCAGGTCGCCGGCGACGTCGGTGCGGGAGATCGACTTCCAGTCGCCCGTGCTTGACTCGCCGTGCCCGCGCATGTCCGCCGCCGCGACCCGGAACCCGGCCTGCGCCAGTTCCGGCGCCAGGAACCGGAACGCCTGCCGGTGGTCCCCGATGCCGTGCGACAGCAGGATCAGCGGCCCCTCCCCGGTGACCTCGTAAGCGATCCGCCCGCCCTGGATGTCAAGGAACTCGGTCATGGGATCCTCCAGAAGCTATTAGTATTAGCCATTAAGCTAACACGTATAGCCAAATGGTTCAGCCGAGGGCAGCCAGCCGCCGTTCGAGGATGGCGCGGCTCTCGGGGAGGCTGGCCGCCGAGTTGTCCGCCACGAGGGTCCAGGCGTCGTAGAGGTCGTCGCCGGAGGCCAGGTGAGCACCGAGGACCGAGTAGGCGACGCCGATCCGGTCGGCGGTGCCCGCAAAGGACAGCACGTCGAAGTTGAAGCGGCGGTTCTCCCAGAAGGCGGCGTCGCCGGGAATGACCCGGACCGTGGCGTGGGGGCGGTCCGCCAGGGACAGCAGGTGGCGCAGCTGCCCGGCCATGATCCCGGGATCTTCCAGCTGGAGGTCGAAGGCACTCTCGTCGATAATCACGTCGAGCAGCCGGGTCACCCCGGCGGGCCGGTACGCCTGGCGGCAGGCGAGCAGGTCCCACTCCAGGCCGGCGTCAAGCCCGGGCCGGG
>DASWUW010000176.1:0-2738 GCA_036406335.1 Trebonia sp. | reverse complement strand
CGGGGCCGGGCTGACCGTCAGCAAGACCGGGATCCAGGCCTACGCCAGCGCGAAGGCCGCCCAGCTGGGCTTCACCCGGCAGATGGCGCATGAGCTGGGCCCGTTCGGCATCACGGTCAACTGCATCGCCCCGGGTTTCATCCTGTCCAACCCGACAACGCAGGCCCAGTGGGACGGTTACGGCCCCGACGGCCAGCGGGAGCTGGTGGCCGGCATCGCGACCCGGCGGCTCGGCGAGGCCGCCGACATCGCCCACGGCGTGCAGTTCTTCGCCTCGGCGCGCTCCGGCTGGATTACCGGGCAGATCATCGCCATCGACGGCGGGAGCACCTTCCTGTGACCGCGCCCGCGCTTGACTTCGGCACCGACGACGGCCGTTACCTCAGCGAGCTCGCCGAGCTGGTGGCCATCCCCACCGTCAGCCGGGACGCCGACGGCGAGACCATGATCGCCGCGGCCCGCTGGCTCGCGGGCCGGCTGGATTTCGCTGACGGCCGCGTCGAGCCGACCGCGGGGCACCCGGTGGTGCGGGGTGAGTGGCTCGGGGCCCCGGGCGCGCCCACCGTGCTCGTCTACGGCCATTACGACGTCCAGCCGGCCGGTCCGCTGGCCGAATGGACCACGCCTCCGTTCGGGCTGGTGATCGACGGCGACGTGGCCCGCGGGCGCGGCGTCACCGACGACAAGGGGCCGGTCTTCATCGCGCTGCAGACCGCGCGCGCGTTCATGTCGCAGGAGGGTGCCCTCCCGCTGAACGTCAAGTTCCTGCTCGAGGGCGAGGAGGAGATCGGCAGCCCGCACCTGGCCGGGTACGTCACCGCCCACGCTGACGAGCTCGCCGCCGACCTGGTCATCTCGGCCGACGGGGCGATGTGGCGGCCCGACGAGCCCTCCCTCTCGATCGCATCCAAGGGCCTGGTTAGCCTGGACATCGTGGTCACCGGCGCCCGGTCCGACCTGCACTCAGGCCGCTACGGCGGCACCGTCGCCAACCCGCTGCACGCCCTGGCCGAGATCCTGGCCGGCCTGCACCACGCCGACGGGCGGGTGGCGGTAGCCGGCTTCTACGACGGGATCCCGCCGCTGCCGGCCGCCCGCCGGGCCGAGATCGCCGCCGTGCCCTTTGACGACGCCGGGTACCTGCGCCAGCTCGGCCTGGACGAAGCGCACGGGGAACCGGGCTACTCCACCCTCGAGCGGCTCTGGGAACGGCCGACGCTGGAGGTCAACGGAGTCGAGGGCGGCGGCAAGTACACGGTGATCCCGCATGTGGCCACCGGCCACCTGTCCGCCCGGCTGGTACCCGGCCAGGACCCGGACGCGGTGCTGGCGGCGATCGCCGGCCACGTCCGCGGGCACCGCCTGCCCGGGGTCGAGGTGCAGGTGCGCGTGGACGAGGCGCGGATTCCCGCCTACACGTGCCCGCCGGACCACCCGGCGATCCGGGCGGCGAGCGCCGCGCTGGCCGCGGTTTACCCGGGGCAGCCGGTGCTGCTGGCCAGCATCGCCGGCACGCTGCCGGCCACCACCCTGTTCGAGCGGGCACTGGGAGCCAAGACGCTGTTCTTCTCGTTCTCCACCGCCGACGAGAACCTGCACGCACCGGATGAGTTCCTGCGGATCGCCCGGCTGCGCGAGGGAATGCGGGCCTGGGAAGTGCTATGGCGGCAGCTGGCCGCGGAAGGAAGCGGACAATGAGCGCGGACGAGGCTAGTGCTGGCCGGTACCAGGCCTATTCTTACCTGCCGGCCGGGACGTTTCCCGAGTTCGAGCTGACCCCGGAGCTCGGCCGGGTGCCGCCGTACGCGGGCGCCGCGCTGACCGGGCCGCAGGCTGGGCGGTCGGCCGCGCTGCTGGCCGGCAGCCTGGTGATCAGCCTGCACGACCACCCGGTGCGCTTCCCGGCCGACATGGGCGAGACGCCCGCCTACAACCGGACCGGGCGCCAGCACGCCGCCTACGCGGGGATGCGCGCCTCCGGGGTGGACATCATCTTCGACAACCTGATGGACGGCACCGCCTGCGTCACCGGGAACGCCCCCTGGCGGTGGGACGACATCATTACCGACCTGGGCATGCGGCTGGCCGACCTGGCCCACGCTCCCGGGTTCGCGCTGGTCAAGACGCTCGCTGATCTCGACGCGGCCCGGGCCGCGGGCACCGTCGGCCTGGTGTTCGGACTGGAGGCGGCGACCCCGATCGAGAACGAGCTCGACCGGCTGGACGTGCTCTACGGCCTGGGCATCCGGCAGATCGGCATCGCCTACTCCGACGCCAACACCCTCGGCAGCGGGCTGAGCGAGCCCACCGACGGCGGGCTGACCGCGTTCGGCCACCGGGCGGTGACCCGGATGAACCAGCTCGGCCTGGCGATCGACCTGTCGCACTCCTCCGACCGGACCGCGCTCGACACCTGCGCCCAGTCCGCCGCCCCGGTCTTCATCACCCACGCCGGGGCCCGTCAGGTGTGGGACACGGCCCGGATGAAGCCGGATGCGGTCCTGCGGGCGGTAGCGGCCACCGGCGGGGTGATCGGCATGTCGGCGGCGCCGCACACCACGCTGTCCCACCCGCATCCCCGGCACACCATCGAGTCGGTGATGGACCACTTCCAGTACTGCGCCGACCTGGTCGGGATCGAGCACGTCGCGTTTGGCCCCGACACCCTGTACGGGGACCACGTGGCCCTGCACCGGACGTTCGCGCGGCTGCTCAGCCTGGGCCGGATGGGCGGGCCG
>DASWUW010000175.1:0-1799 GCA_036406335.1 Trebonia sp. | reverse complement strand
AGATCCCCGCGTGCACATGGCACTCGCCCGCCCAGATGCGCAGGTTCGCCCGGCCGGTGACCCGCTTCACGTGCGCGCCGAGGAACTGGTCGGGCAGGAACAGCACCTCGCGGGACGCGGGGACCGCGGACACCACCTCGGCGGCGTTGGCCGAGGTGCAGCACAGGTCGGCTTCCGCCTTGACCTCAGCGCTGGTGTTCACGTACGCGACCACGGCCGCGCCCGGGTGCTCGGCCTTCCACGCCCGCAGCTGGGGGGCGGTGATGCTGTCGGCCAGCGAGCAGCCCGCGCCCGCGTCCGGGATCAGCACCGTACGGCCGGGGGAGAGGATCTTGGCCGTCTCGGCCATGAAGTAGACCCCGCAGAGCACGATCACCGAAGCGGAGCTGGCGGCCGCCAGCCGCGCCAGCGCTAGCGAGTCCCCGACGTGGTCGGCGACCTCCTGGATTTCCGGCCGCTGGTAATTGTGCGCCAGGATCACCGCGTCCCGGCCGGCGGCCAGCTGCCGGACCCGGGTCGCCCACTCGGCGTCGAGCGGATGAATCGGCGCCGTCACCTTCGTGTCTGTCATGTTTCCGACCATAAGTTTAAAACTATGAGTTTGCAACCTCTAGGCGAAAACTAATGCCGGGTGAGCCGGATGCGCCGCCGCGCTCACCCCTACGATGGGCCTGTGCCCGCCGACTGCTTCCGCCATCAGGCGCTCGGGGTCGTGTTCCAGGTGCGCGACCGGCAGCTGGCCGTGCTGCTCTGGCGGCGGGCGTCGGAGCCGTTCGCGGGCCGGTGGGTGCTGCCCGGCGGCGAGCTCGGCCCGGACGAGCGGCTGGGCGCGTCCGCCAGCCGGCACCTGGCCGCCAAGGTGGACATCCCCCAGATCGCCCACCTGGAGCAGCTCGAGACCCGCAGCGACCCGGTCCGCGACCCCCGGGGCCGGGTGCTCGCGACCGCCTACCTGGCCCTGGTCACCCCGGACGCCCAGCCCCGGCTGCCCGCGGATACGGACTGGCACCCGGTAGACGACCTGCCGCCGACCGCCTTCGACCACGGCTCGATCATCGGCTCGGCCCGCAACCGGCTGCGGGCCAAGCTCTCCTACACCAACATCGGCTTCGCCCTGTCCCCGGAGACGTTCACCATCTCCCAGCTGCGCGACACCTACGCCGCCGCCCTGGGCCACCCGGTGTCCGCCACCAACCTGCAGCGCATCCTGACCCGGCGCGACGTGATCGAGGCGACCAGCGGCGTCGCCCGTCCCGCCTCGACCGGCGGCCGCCCGGCCACCGTCTACCGGTTCGCCGTCCGCGAGCTGGTCGTCACCAACCCCTTCGCCGCCTTCCGCCCCCGCGCGGCCGGCTGACGGATCCCGCTTCGAGCGCCCGCCTGACCCGGCCGCCCGGCCTAGTCACCCGGCCGTCCGGCTCAGCCGGCTGGGTGCCAGGCGGTAGCGTCGCCTGCCGCGTCGTCCGCCTCCCAGTCTTCCGGCGGTCCGGCCGGAGCCAGCGAGTCGGTCAGCCACCAGGTCGCGTCGGGGTCCCAGCCGGCCAGCAGCGTCCGGGCCCCGTTGTCCGGGCCGGCCGGCACCGCTACGCCAGCCGTCATCAGGTAACCGAGCACGGAGACGTGCACCGCGTCGTAGTCCCGGGCCACGGCCTGGTAGTCCGGGATCAGCCACTGCCCGGTCCAGCCCGTGGCCCGCCACCAGTCGTGCCGCCGGGACCGGCTGACCTCCAGCGGGTACCGGGTGACCAGCGCGGCCCAGGCGGCCGGCCCGTCGACCTCGTATACCCGGGCGCCGGCTC
>DASWUW010000174.1:0-4149 GCA_036406335.1 Trebonia sp. | reverse complement strand
GCCGAGTGCCTGGTCGAGGCGGACGACCGGACCGCCGCGCGGCAGGCGTTCGAGCAGGCCGTCGAGGTCTATGAGTACCTCAAGGCCGAGGCGGACCTGAACCGGGTCCAGGCCGAGTTCCGGGGCCACGGTATCCGGCGCGGGCCGCACAGCAAGCACCGCCGGGCGGTCAGCGGGTGGGACTCGCTCACCGGCAGCGAGCTCAAGGTGGCGGCGTTTGTCGAGGACGGGCTGTCCAACCCGGAGATCGCGGCCCGGCTCATGCTGTCGCGGCGGACGGTGGCGACCCACGTGTCGCACATCCTGAAAAAGCTAAACGTGACCACCAGGACCGATATCGCGCGGGAGAGCGCACTGCGGGCCGCCACCGCCCGGTAGACCCAGCCGGGCGGTGCGCGAACCAGCACCGTGGCGACGGTGTGCGTCTCGCTTCCGCGGAGTCCCCGCTGCCCGCGGCCCACCACTGCGGCACGGGGACAAGGAGCGGCGCGCCAGGCTAAGGGGCTGGCGCGCCGCTCCACAATCCCGAAGGTCCAGGTGGTGATGGCAGCCAGCGGCGGATGCCGGCCGCCACCACCACGCCTGCAGGCCGGCCGTCCCGGGCGAGCGGGACCAGCCGGCGGGCCGGACGGTCCCCCGGTGCCCGGCTGCGGCGGCCGGGCACCGGGGGTGTGCGGGGGCGGTACCGTGCTTGCGGCTCCCGGTACCGCCCCCACGGGGTGCGGGGATGACAAGCGGGTGCGGCGCATGCCCGTCAGCCCCACGGGTGCGGGGACCGTGACCGTGTTGCGGCGCACAGTCACCGTCCCCACGCTTATGCCGCCTGACGGCCCCAGGTAGTGGCGGCCCGGCGGCCCCAGGTGGTTTGCCGGGCTCGGCCCCAGGTGGTGGCCGTCCAGTTCGGGCTGATGCTCATGTTCCTGCTCCTGAGGTATCGGGGCCGCGCTCGTCGCGGCCCGGGGAAAACCGGGTGACCCCGGACCAGAAAGCGAGCCGGCAGCGGACCGGGCGGTCGTAGACACCCCGGGAGCTAGCGCCGGCCCAGGCTCCGCCGGCCAGAGCGCGGCCGTGGAAACCGATGCCGCGCAGGTCGGCGGGGCGGCAGCCACCCGCACCGACGGCGGGGGCGGTGAACCTACGGGGGCTCACGGCTCACCACCCCCGCTCGCGGCTTCCCGCGGGGGCAATCCGCGGGACGTCCCCCGGAGATCCGGGGCAACTTCTCCCCGGGGGAGCACTGAATCCCGCTGCTCGGGCGCGAGTACGTAGTACACGGCCCGGCCCGCGGGGGTCCGGTAATGGCCCCACTCGGCCGCCATCGCGGCGGCGAGCAGCAGGCCGCGCTCCGCGTTGGCGTCGGATTCCGTGGTCTCCCACGGGTCTCCGGCTGCCTGCGCGTCGTGAACCTCTACCCGCAGCCCGCCCGACGACCACCGGATACTGAGCATCACGGTGTCGTCCGCGCCGTTGGTCACCGCGTTGATGACCAGGTCGCTGGTGAGCAGGACGGCCACCGCCGGGTTCACCGGGAGCGACCAGGCAGCGATGGCCCGGCGTACGTGACCGCACGCGTGCGCCGCCGCTGCCGAGCCCAGCTCGAGCCGGACGCGGCGATGCCGCAGTTCGGCCGGCCGGGCCAGCAGGGCTGGCGCTATGGTGTCCATCGCGGGGGTCCTTTCGGCCTGGTTGAGCAGGGGCAAAGCGTTGCGTTCCGGCGTCCGCGCCTCGCCTGCTCCCGGGGAAGTAGCTCCCGGGGAGAGGCGGTGCCGGTTGCAGAACAAATACTGCTGAAAATTGCACTGCGAGACATCGGTCAGCTGACGGATCTTGACCTACGTTCGTCCGGACGGACGGGTTGTTTCAGTCCGGCCGTCCGTTTCCCGGTCGCGGTGAAATCCCAGAGTGAAGTACACGGCCTTTCCTGCCGGGGTACGGTAAAAGCCCCACTCGGCCGACAGCGATGTCACGAGCAGGAGCCCCCGGCCGCATTCCGCTTCCGCCGGGGCCTCGTCGAGTACCGGGAGGTCACCCGACCCGTCATGAACATCTACCCGCAGCCCGGTAGCGTCGCAGGCGATCGTGAGAAACACGAACGTTCCCGCGGCCGGAGTAGCGTGGGTGACGGCGTTGGTAACCAGTTCACTAGTGAGCAGGACCGCCACGTCCGCGTCCACCGGGACGCGCCACGCGCGGATGGCATCCTCGACGACATCTCGAGCCCCCGCGGCGGCGGCGAGGTCCGCCATCAGCGGGATGCGGCACTGGTGCTGGCTCATCGGGAGCGACGGGCCAGCAGGCCGGGTCGGGTGGTTTGGACGGGGCGGCGCCATCGGGGTCATGGGCTTCCTTAGCGGGGCCGGGCATTCCCTCTTGCATGACAAACTCTGCTGCAATTTGCACTGACAGACATCGGTCAGCTGACCGATATCGAATACCCGCAGGTAAAGGTATGTTCTCGCCCGCCCCAAGGGGTATCGCAGGCCCGGTTCCGGCTGACGGTTAACGGGAAGACGGTGTGGTCCCAGGGTTCCCAACGGGCCCGGCTGTCTCGCGAGGCATCAGCCGTCTCCGCGCGGCGCGCGGTCAGCCCGGGTCGCCGGTCAGCCCGGGTCGTCGAGGATAAAATCGGCGGCCCGGTAGCCGATCAGCATCGCCGGGGCGGCGGTGTTACCGCTGACCTGGCCGGGCAGCACGGACGCGTCGGCGATCCGCAGCCCGTCCACGCCGCGCACCCGCAGCCGGGAGTCGACCACGTCGTCGTCGCCCGGCCCCATCGCGGCCGAGCCGACCGCGTGGTAGATGCCGGTGCCGCTGGCGAGCGAGTACCGGACGGTATCCGGCCGGGTCGCGACGGACGGGCCAGGGAACTCCTCCGCCTCGACCAGGCCGGCCACCGGCGGCCGGGCCAGCACGGCGCGGGCTATCTCCAGGATCGGCGCCGCCGCCGCCCGGTCCGCCGCCGCTTCCAGGAAACGGGCGTCGATGACCGGGGCGTCCGACGCCGCGGCGCCGGAGATGTGCACCGAGCTCGTCGTCTGCGGGCGCAGCGGGTAGGCCATGAACAAGATGCCGGGGTGGCGGGCCAGCTTCATGTCCCTGCTGGCGGTGTCGAGGGCCATCGGGACGAACAGGCCCTGGACATCGGGACGGGACCGGGCCGGATCCGACTTGAACTGGCACACCAGGTCGTAGCCGCCGGTCGCGAGCGGGCCGGTGCCGAAGGCCAGCCAGCGGAGCGCCTCCCGCGCCTGGCCCGCCCGGCCGGACAGGACGCTGGTGGCGACGCTGGCCTGCCGCAGGGTGACCTGAAGGGCGACGCCGCGCTGCTCGATGAGGCGCTCGCCGACGTTGGGCGACTCAGCGGTGACCTCGATGCCGTGCTTGCGCAGCAGCTCCGGGCGGCCGATGCCGGACCGTTCCAGCAGCAGCGGGGTCTCGACCGAGCCGGCGCAGACGATCACCTCGCGACGGGCCCGCACGTCGCGGACCGTCCCCCGGCCGCCGGACGTCCGGACACCGGTGACGCGGCGGCCGTCCAGGGTGAGGCAGACCGCACGGGTCCGGGTGACGACGGCGAGGCCGGCCCCTTTCCGCCGTCCGGCCGCCTGGCGGGCAAGAACCGGGCGGACGAACGCGTCGTAGGACGTGGTCCGGCGGCCCGCCCTGATCGTCGACGGGGTAAAGCCGATCCGCTCGGTATCGACCGCGTTGACGTCCGCGGCCCGCTCCCAGCCGTACCCGGCGGCCGACTCCAGGATGGCCCGGGTGACCGGGTCCCCGGTGTCGGTCACGGAGACGCCGAGCGGGCCGCCGGCGCCGCGGGTCTCGCTGGCGCCGAGGCTGTGGTCCTCCATCGCCCGGTACGCGGGCAGCACGTCCGCCCAGGACCAGCCGGGATTGCCCCGCTGCGCGAGGCCGTCCCAGTCGGCGGGGGCGCCGCGGGTCCACATCATCCCGTTGACCGCCGCGCTCCCGCCGAGCACCCGGCCGCGAAGCCAGATTTCGTCCTGTCCGGCCGGCCCGACCGGGCCGGCCGCATAGCGGTAGAGGTAGCGGTCGCCGCGCAGCGTGTAGTAGAAGCCCTTGGGGACGTGCAGCAGCGGGTTGCGGGCGGAGCCGCCGTACTCGATCAGCAGCACGCTCGGCCGC
>DASWUW010000173.1:0-4081 GCA_036406335.1 Trebonia sp. | reverse complement strand
CTGACCGCCGCGGCAACCGAGGAGAAAATCCGCTGGATCCGCGAGGCCGCCGGCGACCGTTTCGGCGAACTAGAGCTCAACACCTACCCCGCCGGCGGCCCGATGGTCGTCACCAGCGACCCGCGCGCCGAGGCGCGCCGTCGCGCCGACCGCCTCCGCGATCAGACCGGGGTCGAGCTGACCGTCGAGGAGGTACTGGACTCCCCGCACGTGTTCATCGGCAGCATCAAGGACCTGACCCGCAAGTTCAGGGACCTGCGCGAGCGCTTTGGCATCAGCTCGTTCCTCATCGACGACCTGGACGCTCTGGCGCCAGTGGTGGAGGAGCTCGCCGGGCGGTGAAACCACCACGACGCGGGCGCGGTTATGACGGCAATTCCGGACGCCCCGGGGCAGCCGCACGGGCCGCAACAGCTACCGGTACGTCGTCGGCAGCGCCGAGGGTGCGTTGGTCCGGCAGAGTCCGGCGAGGGCGGCGAGCAGCGCCAGGCCGGCCAGGAGTGCGTCCCGCGGCGTGAGGGGCGTGCCGGTGACCAGCGTCTCCAGCGGGTTCCCGGATGTCGTGCTGGTGGGGTCCAGCTGGTTGAGCAGCGCGGTGTCCTCCGGGTCGGTGAAGGTGTAGGCGTGCGCCGCCGCGCAGGCCAGCGCCCGTGCGGCGGCGGCCCCGGTCAGTCCGGCGGGCGGGCCGAGCGGTGCCAGGGCCGCGTCGAGGACCGGCTCCAGGAACTCCAGCACCGGGGCGATCCGGTCCTCGGCGATCACCGCGCGGGCCGCCTCCGCCAGGGCACTGCCGGTGACGAAAGCCGGACCGGTCACGATGTCCTCGGCCTCGGCATCGCTCACCGGCCGGCCGAAATGCCCGGCCTCCCACTCGATGACCGGAACTAGGTGCTCGATGAGCACGCCGACGGCCGGGCCGGCCGCGGGCAGCTGGTCCAAGACGACCGCCCGGACGAGAACAGCGGCGACCGCCTCCCGCACGCTGGCGTAAGCGAGCATGCGCGCCGGCGGCGGCAGCACCGCCACCGCGGCCGGCGGCGCCCCCGCAGCCCCGGCGATGACCGGCTCGGTGAAGAAGAAGTCGCCCAGCGACCCGTCTTCCCACTGCGGGACCGGCGCCGGGACCGGCGTCACCCCGCCCCACAGCCCGGTTACACCATCGCCTGCGGCCGCCCGCACGGCAGCGGACTGCCCGGCCGCCTGACGCAGCGCGTCGCCTAGCTGGCCCGGCTGGCTCAGTGCCGCGGCCAGCCGCCGTCTTACCTGCTCCTGCCTGACCCTGGACTCGGTCTCCGTCCGGGACGGCCCGCTTCCCGCACGCCGGCCGGACTTCCTCTTGCTCGCCTTCCCCATAGCCCTAAACGTATTAAAGGCAGCCACCGAGCAGGCCGCTTTCATGCTGAACGCCCGGCCGGGCACCGGCCGGCCGGCTTGAACGCGAACGTCGGTTAATCCAGGTGACTGTCCCGGTTCCGGCTGGTTACGATCCAGACGGAACCTGCCGGGTGGACCGCGAGGGAGCAAGGGTGAGCCAGTTCACGCGATTTCCGGCTGACATCCCGGCACTCACCGGAGCGCTGGTGCGGCTGGAGCCGCTGAGCGCGGACCACCGCGCCGACCTCGCGCTGGCAGCGGAAGAGGACCGCGGTAACTACGAGTTCACGCTGGTCCCGCGGGCCGGGGAGATAGGCGACCATATCGCCGCGCAGCTCGACCGGGCCAGGAACGGTGAGATCAGGCCGTTCGCCCAGGTCCGGCTTAGTGACGGGCGGGCGGTCGGCGTGACTGGGTACGGAGACTTCCGGTGCTGGCCGGGCCGTCCCGGCCAGCTGTGCGCCGGGCAGATCGGCCGGTCCTGGCTGGCCGCGTCGGCCCAGCGAACCGGCATCAACCCCGAAGCGAAATTCCTGCTGCTGGAGTACGCGTTCGAAACGCTGGGAATGGCCCGGGTGGACCTGAAGACCGACGCCCGCAACCAGCGCTCCCGGCGGGCCATCGCGGGGCTGGGAGCGACGTTCGAGGGCGTGCTGCGCAGCTGGTCTCCGTCCCACGCCCCCGGCGAGGAAGGGCTGCTGCGCGACACCGCGCTGTTCTCGGTCACCGCCGCGGACTGGCCCGCGGTCAAGGCCGCGCTGCGGGCCCGGCTTAGAGCATGGGGAGGTAGCGGTCCAGTTCGAAGCGGGTGACCTGGCGGCGGTAGTCGGCCCACTCCTCGCGCTTGTTGCGCAGGAAGAAGTCGAAGACGTGCTCGCCGAGGGCCTCCGCGACCAGGTCACTCTGCTCCATGACCTGGATGGCCTCGTTGAGGTCGGCCGGGAGGGGCTTGATGCCCAGGGCGCGGCGTTCGGCGCTGGTCAGGGACCAGACGTCGTCCTCAGCGTCCGGGGGGAGCTCGTAGCCCTTCTCGACGCCCTTCAGGCCGGCCGCCAGCATGACGGAGAAGGCCAGGTACGGGTTGCAGGCGGCGTCCAGCGAGCGGAACTCCAGCCGGGTGGAGTTACCCTTCTGCGGCTTGTACATGGGCACGCGGACCAGGGCGGAGCGGTTGTTGTGGCCCCAGCAGACGTAGGCCGGGGCCTCGCCGCCGTTGCCCGCGATCGCGCCGGCACTGTCCCACAGGCGCTTGTAGGAGTTCACCCACTGGTTGCAGACGGCGGTGATCTCCGGTGCGTGCCGCAGCAGGCCGGCGATGAACGCGCGGGCCGTCTTGGACAGCTGGTACTCGGCGCCGGCCTCGTAGAAGGCGTTCTGGTCGCCCTCGAACAGGGAGATGTGAGTGTGCATGCCGGAGCCGGGGTACTCGGTGAACGGCTTGGGCATAAAGGTCGCCCAGACGCCCTGCTCCATCGCGACTTCCTTCATCACGAGACGGAAGCTCATGATGTTGTCCGCGGTCGTCAGCGCGTCCGCGTAGCGCAGGTCGATCTCCTGCTGGCCGGGGGCACCCTCGTGGTGGCTGTACTCCACGCTGATGCCCATGGCCTCGAGCATCGTGATCGAGGAACGGCGGAAATCGTGGGCGATGCTGTGCGGCGTGTGGTCGTAGTAGCCCCCGTTGTCGGCCGGAACCGGAGTCGAGCCGACCTCCGGGCGCTCGCGGAGCAGGAAAAACTCGATCTCCGGGTGCGTGTAGAAGGTGAAGCCCATCTCGCTGGCCTTGGACAGGTTGCGCTTCAGGACCCAGCGGGGGTCGGCGAAGCTGGGCGAGCCGTCCGGCATCAGGATGTCGCAGAACATGCGGGCCACGCCGGGGTACTCACCCCGCCACGGCAGCAGCTGGAAGGTCGACGGGTCGGGCCGGGCGATCATGTCGCTCTCGTGCACCCGCGCGAAACCCTCGATGGCCGAGCCGTCGAAGCCGATACCGTCCGCGAACGCACCCTCGAGCTCGGCCGGGGCGACCGCGACGGACTTCAAAGAGCCGAGCACGTCGGTGAACCAGAGCCGGACAAAACGAATATCCCGCTCTTCGAGCGTGCGCAGCACGAATTCTTCCTGCCTGTCCACGGCTATCACCTTAAACGCTTCTCGCAGTCGCCGCGCCGGGTGGGCACCCAAACGCCGCTCCTGGTGCCGACGGTCCGGTCACGGTAACAGGGGAGGTACCCGCCCTGAGTTTCTCCGTGGTTACGTTCTGATGCTCGCTGTGCGGAGATGGGGAACGTGCGAGGCGGCCCCGAACGGCGGGCGCGGCGCCGTTAGCGGCCCGCGCCCCGCGCCGGGCGGGCCCCCGGCCACGCGGCGGGAGCGCGGATGAGCAGCAGGGCCGCGTCGTCGTCCGGCGGTGCGCCGACATAGCTGAGCAGGTCCTCGCGGACCAGGTCGAGCAGGGCGGTCTCGGAATCGTTGCCGCGCACCCGGCCCGACCGGGTCAGCCTCGGCTGCGCCTGCGGCGCCAGGGCCCGCACCCGCTCGTCCAGCGGGTAGAACTCCCGGCTGGCGTCGCGCGCCTCGGTGACGCCGTCGGTGTAGAGCAGCAGCCGGTCGCCCGCACCGAGGTCGACCACCGAGGCGGGCAGGTCCAGGGCCGGCAGCACCCCCAGCAGCGAGCCGGGCTCGCCCACCAGGCGGGCCGGCCCGG
>DASWUW010000172.1:0-2776 GCA_036406335.1 Trebonia sp. | reverse complement strand
GCCGGCCCGTGGGCCGCGGCGCTCCGGCGCGGCTACCGGCCGCTCAAACCGGACGCCGCGGCCACCACCCGTTCACCTTGCCCGGAGCAGCGACCAGAAGGCGGCCTGTCGTAACGCCGACGGCTGCCCCGCTGTTCACTCAGCGGGGCAGCCGTCGGCGAAGTCGCTTTAGAAGTAGTGCCGGCGTCCGCCTACGGCGTGGCCGAGCGCCCCGAGCAGGACGAGGATGAGGCCGATGACGAGCACGACGATACCGATCGTCCAGAGGATCGCGATCTTGGCGACGAAGCCGATGATGAGCAGGATGATGCCGAGAATGATCATTGAGATCTCCTGTTGAGCAAGTGGGCTCAGCTGTGGCCGACTGCTGTCAGGAGGCGCCCTTCAGACACTGAAGCGAAGAGCGCGAAGACAAGGTCGACGGTTTGCGGACCGCAGGGTTCTTGGCGGCGACAGGACAACTACCCCGTCGGCGGCGCTTAAACGGATTCAGTCCGGCCGTACTGCGTCCGTTACGACCTCGGCGCACACCGCGGCAAGCTTGCGGCGCTCGGATCTGGCCCGCGACCGCAGCTGCTCGTACGCGGCGCGTGAGGAGATCCCCAGGGTTCCCATCAGGACGCCCTTGGCCTGCTCGATCGCCTGCCGCGAGTCCAGGGCGCCCTGCAGCTGAGCGGCGAGCTCGGACTGCCGCTCGCCCTGCATGACGCTGGCGATCAGCAGGGCCGCGAGGTCGGTGAAGGCGAGCAGCGCCAGTTCGCCGGCGGGCGACCAGGGCCGGCTGCGTTCCGACAGCACCGCGACGACACCGACGGCATCCTGGTTGTAGGGCAGCGGACTGGCCAGCACGGCTCGCACCCCGCGCCCGACGGCGGCCTGGCTGAACCGGGGCCACCGGCTGTCCCGCTCAAGGTCGGTGGCCCCGACGAGCTCCCTGGTGTCGAACGCCTCGATGCACGGACCCTCCTGGTGACGGATCTGGAGATCCTCCAGGTGCGCGAACCGGTCGTCGGAGGCCGCCACGCTGCGCAGGTGCTGCGCCGAGTCGCTGAGCATCAGGCCCGCTCCGTCGACGGCGAACAAGGAGTGCGTGGTTTCCACGATCTCCCGGATCGCGTCCTCCACCCCTATCTCCCCGAATCGCAGACGGCCCAGCTCAGCCAGCGCCTGCCGTACGTCGTCCAGGGAAATCTCCATGGCGTCTATCTGCCTTGACCGCGCGGTTCCAAACGGAACGTCGCCATTCGCGGGCGGTCGCGCGAGCCGGCCAGGCAGTACGCTCAGCCTTCCCGCAGGCGCCGGGTGGCCGCTGTGTCACCCGATCGGGCGTCATGACGAGACCGCCCGCGACCGGGGATACTAGCCGCGTACCAGCCGCAGTCTGATGACGCCGCGGCGTCGGCCCGGCGGCCGGCGTCGGCCCGCGGCTGATTCGCGTGGTGAGCTCCCGGGGGGGACCTGGGTTCCCCGGACCGTTCACCGGCCCGGGGCACCCAGGCTGGGGCGGCCGTCCGCGGCGCGGGCGAATGACTGGTACGGCATGATCTCGGCCGGCCTGATCACGCCGTCCTCGATCGCCCGGGCGAGCAGCGCGTCCTTGCTCGTCGCGGTCCGCCCGGTGGCCGCGTACTTGGCCCGCGCACGGCTGATGTACTGCCGCACCGTGTTCTCGCTGATCGACATGCGCCGGCCGACCGACGCCTTGGACATGCCCTGGAACCACAGCAGCAGCGCCTGCAGCTCCTGCTGCGACAGCGCCGGCCGGCCCGGTCGCTGGTCGGCGAGCATCGCCCGGGCCTGCGACCGGGTGACGTAGGGCCGGTCGGCGGCGGCGGCCAGCACCGCCTCGACCAGGTGGTCGCTGCCTTCATCCTTGGACACGTAGGCGTGCGCGCCGTTGTCCAGCGTCTCCATCACGATCACCGGGTCGCTGTGCCCGGAGAAGGCCACCACCCGGTATCCGGCGGCCACCAGCCCGGGGATCTGCGGCGTGACCAGCTCCCCGGCCAGCTCCAGGTCCAGGATGACCACGTCGGGCGACGGGCGGGGCGCGCCGGCGAGCCCGGGCAGGTCGCGCGCGGTATGCACCAGCCGCACCCGCCGGCCGGGATCGGACTTGATCCAGGACGCCACTCCCTCGGTGACGACCGGATGATCTTCGACGATCGCCACCGTCACCTGCTGTTCCATCGCGCCTCCGCCCAGAGCGTGCCGCCGTCTTGCTGATGGTCGATGAAGACCCCCTCGCCCGCCGCGGGCAGCCGGACGGCCGCGCCGGTATCGGCGACGAAGCTGACCGCGATCCCGGCCGCCACCGTGGCCAGGGTGATCCGCGCGTGACTGCCCGCGGCGGTCAGGATCGCGATGGCCGCGTCGGTGATCACCCGGCGGGCCGGACCCGGCACCGGCGGCAGCGGCCCGGCCGTCTCGATCTCGACCGCCACCCCGCGCCGCTCGGCCACGTCGGCACTCGCGTGCAGTTCGTGCAGCAGCGATCCGGGTACCTCGTCGCCCTCGGCCAGCAGCCGGCGCAGCCGGGCCGCCTGGACCGCGCACCGGTTGCGCACCTGCGGGTCACCCGGGTCCGCCGTCCCCGCCGCCAGCTCGGCGACCAGCGGGGCGGCGCTTTCCTGGAGCATCACCCAGCGGGCGTGCCGGGCCTCCCGGATGAGCTGCGTGGTGGCGGCCCGCTCGCGCGCGGCGTGCTCGCTCGCGGCCGCGGTGGCGGCCTGGCCGGCGGCCAGGTCCAGGGCCCGGACGCCGGCGGCGACGGCCA
>DASWUW010000171.1:0-1508 GCA_036406335.1 Trebonia sp. | reverse complement strand
CATCGGGCAGCGCGACGGCGACCTGGGAGAACGGATGGCCGGCGCGCTGGCCGACGCCTACGCCGCGGCGCCGCTACCCCTGCTGCTGCTCCGGGCGGACACCGCGGCGGTGACGCCGGGCCTGCTCGCGGATGCCGCCCGGTCGCTAGTGTCGGGCGAGGCGGACGCGGCCCTCGGCCTGGCCGCGGACGGCGACTGCTGGCTGCTGGGGCTGCACCGGCCGGACCGGTCACTGGTCGTCGGCCTTCCGGACTCAGATGCCGGCCCCGGGGCCGGCCGGCTGCTGCTAGAACGGCTCGCCTCGGCCGGCCTGCGGGTGGCACTCGCCCCCCGGCTGGAGACCGGCGCCGAGGCGCTCCGCTTCTGAGCCGCCCGGGCTGCTGAGCCGCCCGGCGGGCTACGCGACCGGGCCGGTGACCGTGACCAGGGTGCCGTAAGTCAGGTAGGACCAGATGAACTTGGCTTTCGTCCACGGGAGCTCTACGCAGCCCAGGCTCTGGTAGTACCCGTAGGCGGGACGGTCGAAGTAGTGCACCGCGTCGCCGCCGTTGAAGTAGGAGATCCACTGCACCGGGTCGGCGTACTTCGACCCGTCCGGGTTGGTCCCCTTCATGATCTGGAACTGAAGCCGCTCGTAGACCGGGTAGGTGCCGTCCTCGGTGTTGGCACCCGGGATGCCGGTGTTGGCCGGGGTGTTCAGGATGACCTTGCCGTCGTGCCAGACCTTGAGCGTCTCGTGCGGCGAGCTCTGCGAGGCGAGCGCGTAGGTGTAGCCGTCCGGGTTGACCTTCCCCTTGGCCGCCGCCGCGATCAGGTGCGCCCACACCTGCGACCCGGCCGCGCCGTCCATCTCCAGGCCCTGGTTGTTCTCGAAGGCCCGGATGGCGCCCTGGTCGAGCAGGTTGTCCTGCCCCGCCTTCCATTTGCTGGTCAGCTGGCCCGGGTAGCCCGGCTTGAACGTGAGCTGGCCCGCGGGCGGGGCGTAGGCGTCCGACACCGCTTCGTTCAGGCTGGCCGGAAGAGACCCGCCCGCGGCCGGGGTCCAGGTGAGCGGCAGGTAACCGAGCCGGGCGAGCAGCACCTGCAGTCCGGCCACCGAGTAAGTGCCGGTGGTGAAGGTGACGCTGGACGGCTGGGCCAGCGTGCCCGCCCCGGTGGCGGCGCCGGCCATGCCCCCGGCCCCGCCGGGGACCTTCAGCGTTACCTTGGTGCCGGGCCGGAACCCGGAGGCGGGGGTAAAGGTCGCCGTCTTGCCCGCGACCGTCCAGCTTCCGGCGATCTTGGGGGTGAGTACCGGCAGCGGCGTGGCGGGCGACAAGGCGGAGGAGAACGTCAGCGTGACCGGGGCACCCCCGTTGGCGTGCCGGGAGCCGCCCGCGGGGGAGACCGACAGCAGCCGCAACGGCGCCACGGGCGCGGCCGAAGGCGTGGCCGGCTGCCCGTTGCCGGCCTTGACTATCTTTTCCGGGCCGGTGCCCTGGGCGGAAGCGGCGAACGCGCAGCCGGCG
>DASWUW010000170.1:0-1511 GCA_036406335.1 Trebonia sp. | reverse complement strand
ACCGCGCCGCGCGGGCACCGGGCGTTGCAGGCCGGGGAAGGGCCTTCGCTGGCCGACCTCTACTACGCGCACCGCCTGTCGCTGGTGCGCCTGGCCATCCTGCTCGTGGACGACAAGGCGTCGGCCGAGGACGTGGTGCAGGACTCCTTCACCGGCCTGTGGCGCCGCTACGGCGACGACCTCACCGGCATGGAGAATCCGCTCGGCTACCTGCGCACCGCCGTGGTCAACAACGCGCGCTCGGTGCTGCGGCGGCGCAAGACCGCGCGCGGCTACACCCCGCCGCACGTGCCGGACGCCGCCAGCGCCGAGTCCGTGGCGCTGCTGTCCGAGGAGCACCGCGAGGTGCTGGAGGCGATCCAGAAGCTGCCGCCGCGCCAGCGCGAGGTCCTGGTACTGCGCTACTGGTCCGATCTGTCGGAGGCGGACATCGCCGACGCGCTGGGCATCAGCCGGGGCACCGTGAAGTCCACGGCGAGCCGCGGCCTGGAAGCGCTGGGCAAAATCCTCAAGGGCTGAGTCGGGTCGGGTCGCACCGGACTGGACAAGCCGGCCCGGCCGGAGCCGAGCCGGGCGCCGAGCCGAAGGCCGGTGCCGCACCCTTATCAAGGCTCGAACACCCCCCAAAGGGTGAAATGCCCAGTCACTGTCACTCTTCGGGGTGAATCAGTATCACGGTTTGCCCAATTCTGTTGTGCGACTCTCGAAACTCTATTGAGTTCTCTGTTGAATTAGAGCACGCTGCCTTGCTACACCAACGTTTCTGACGACCCGTCAGGTGGTAGCACTCGATGATCAACGCGCGCTCCTCGCGATTCCATGACGGCCGGATAGCCGCCGCGATCGCCGTCGCGGCCCTGGCGTTGTCCCTCGGCGCGTGTGGCGCACGCCTTTCGGCAGACCAGAAAGCCGCCGCCATCGCCTACGGCCAGGGCGCCCACGACGGCTCGCAGAGCGCTGACGGTTCCCAAGGCTCCAACGGCACCGGAGGCGGGACGACCGGCGGCACCGGAGGCACGACCGGCGGCGCCTCGGGCGGCACCACCGGAGGAGTCAGCGGCGGAGCGGCAGGCGGCAGTTCGGGCGGTGGCACGACCGGCGGCACCGGAGGCAAGAGCACAGGCGGCACCACCGGCGGCAAGACCACCGGAGGCACCAGCGGTGGCACGGGAGGCGGAAGCGGCGGCGGCACCGGCGGACCCGGAGGCCCGGGCTCGGACACCTGTACCGGCACCGCCACCGGCTCCAGCGCCACCGGGGTGAGCGCGACCAGCATCAGCCTCGGCAACGCCAGCGACCTGTCCGGCCCGATCGGCGGCCTGTTCAGCTCGGCCCCGCAAGCCGTCCAGGCCTACATCGCCTACTTCAACGCCACCCATCCGAACGGCATCTGCGGCCGCAAGCTCACCGTCCACTCCTATGACTCGCAGACCTCGGACGCCGGCGACAACCAGCAGACACTGACCGCGTGCCAGGCCGATTTCGCCCTGGTCGGCTCGGTCTCGGCCTTC
>DASWUW010000169.1:0-2333 GCA_036406335.1 Trebonia sp. | reverse complement strand
GGCCGCCCTGCGCTACAAGGCGGACCTGCCGTCCGCGGTGACGACGGCGTTCTTTGCCTCGGCCAAGGCGCCGCTGGCCCGCGGGGAGCACCTCTACCGGGACGTGGCCGCCTGCGCCGGACTCAGCTGGGAACTGCTGGCCGCGGTCGACTGGATGGAGTGCAAGGCCGACCCGCGGCGCTCCCCCGTGCACGGGGAGAAGCTGGGATCGGTCAACTCCGACGGCACCTCCTACGCGACCAAGTCCCAGGGGCTGCTGCAGTGCGCGGCCGACCTGGCCGAACTCGCCGCCGCGGTATACGGCATCGACCTGTCCGTCCGCCGGCGGCAGTCGGTGCGCGCGCTGGCGGCGGCGTTCGCGGCCTTCCGCTGGGGGGCGATCCTGCAGCGGCAGCACGTCTCGGCGATGGAGTTCCCGTACTCGGTGGCCGGCCTCACCGCCCAGCACCAGAAAATGCACTGGCCCGGGATCGACGCCCCGGACGCGCCCGACCGGCCCGGGGGCCGGTTCCGGGACCCGTTCGGCGCCGTCCCGGTCGTCCTCGCCCTCGGCTACCCGGCCACCGTTTAACCGCAGAAAGCGGAGGTAACCTCGTGTTCCGGTTTCTCGTCTGGTTCGCCCGCAGGCTGGGCGCAGGCTACCCGCCCGGCGGCGAGCCCGTCCGCGTGGTCCGGGATTTCCCCGGCCGGCTGGTCACCGTGCGGCTGCCCGACGGCCGCCTGGTCGAGGCGGAGCACCTGGCGGGCGGCGGCGCCGGGTACTCGCCCCGGCAGCCGGCCCTGAGCGTGGTGGACCGGCCCGGTGCCCCGCCGCCCCCGCGGCGGCGCCCGCCCTCCGGCGGTTCGCGCTGGCTGCGCTGGAGCGTGCTGCTGGTCGTCGCCGTGTTCTTCCGCCGGATCGTGGCCTGGGCGCTGCTGGCCGTGCTGTCCGGGCTGCTGCACCTATTCGGCGCCAGCGTCGGCCTGCCCCACGTCACCTTCGGGTGGCCGTGGTCGCCGGGCTCGGCCAGCAGTTCCAGCACGCTGGTGGGGCCGCTCGTCCTGCAGAGGATCCAGGGCATCGACCGGCCCGCGCTCGGCTCGGCTACCTTCGACTTCAGGTTCACCCACTCGGTGTCCAAGCCGATGGGCTTCCTGCCGTGCTGGTACTCCGCCACGTTCGCCGCCGTCGGCCATGCGTCCGCGACCGTCGACCTGAACCCGGGCCCGTCCTGGTGGAAGCCGGCGGCCGGGCACTACGGGCTGCGCGTGCTCAGCCAGCCGTCCGGGTCCGCACCGGGCCGGGTGGCGGTGACGATGGCGCTCCCGCTGCCGCAACTGCCGGCCTCGGTCCACGACGTGTCGGTCGACAACACGCTGTCCGTGCCGGTGTCCTCGGATCACTCCTGGACGTACCCGGGGCTGGCCTGCGGCGTGCTGATCAAGCCGCAGTTCTCCCCGTCGGTGCTGTACTCGCAGGCCCAGAGAGAGGCTTTCACCCAGGCCACCACGGTCGGGGGCGTGACCCAGCCGCTGATCGCGGCCGCGGAGCGGGAGGCGAGCACGATCGTCGGCGGCAATTTCGTCGGCCCGACCCTGAACGCGCTGCACTACCAGGTGAGCCGGTTCACCGTCCGCTGGGTCGCGCCGATCACCCCGAACGGCTGAGCCCGGTGCGCTGACCGGCCGCGCGGCCGGCCCGGCGGGGCCGGCCAGTCCCGGCGGGGCCTCCGATCGAAGACGGTAAATCCGGCGAGGTAGCGTAGACGTTATGACGGCGGAGGCTTTCCCGGGAACCGGGCTATTCGAGCGGGCGGCGGCCGGATTCGCCGCCTGCGTGCCGGCGGACCCGGCCGACGACGGCTTTTTCGGTCCCGCCAGCGTCACCTGGCGGCTGCACGCGGACCTGTCCGCGCCGGTCTCCGGTCTGCGGTCGCTGCTGCTGCAGGCGCTGCACCCGCTGGCGATGGCCGGCGTGGACCAGCACAGCCAGTGGCGCGACGACCCCGGCGCGCGGTTCGCCTCGACCTCCGCCTACGTGCTGACCACCACCTACGGCGACCGGGCGGCAGCGCGCGGGGCGGCGGCGCGGGTGCGCAAGATCCACGAGTGGGTGCGGGGCACCGACCCGGTGACCGGCCAGCCCTACGCGGCCGGCGACCCGGCCCTGCTGATCTGGGTGCACGCGGCGCAGGTGGAATCCAACCTGGCGGGCGCGGCCAGCTACGGCGCCGAGCTGACGGCGGCGGAGCAGGATCAGTACGTGGCCGAGATGACCGCCGCGGCCGAGCTCGTCGGGATCCCCCCGGGCCAGGCCCCGGCTTCGGTGGGCCAGCTCGAGGCCTACTTCGAGG
>DASWUW010000168.1:0-2485 GCA_036406335.1 Trebonia sp. | reverse complement strand
CCGACCTGTACCTGCCGGCCAAGGGGTGGGGGAGGATCGTCCTGGCCGCTTCCGCCTCTCGCGCCGGCACGGCCTGGACCGACCACGGCACCGCCCGGCAAGAACGCGGCCTGAAACACCGCGCCGCCAGCGAGACCCGCGCCATCCCCATCCCGCCCGAACTCGCCAGGCTGCTCCGCGCCCACCTCAAACGGCACGGCATGGCCCCGGACGGGCGCGTCTTCCAGACCGCCCGGGGCGGCATCCTGCAGGACTCCGGCTACAACGAGGTCTGGAACGAGGCCCGCAGGGAAGCGCTCACCCCCGCCCAGTACCGGTCACCGCTCGGCCGCCGCCCCTACGACCTGCGGCACGCGGCGGTGTCGCTGTGGCTGAACTCCGGGGTGCCCGCCACCGAGGTCGCCCGCCGCGCCGGGCACGGCGTCGCGGTCCTGCTGAAGGTCTACGCCCACTGCATCGACGGCCAGGCCACCGCCGCCAACCAGCGCATCGCGGAGGCCCTCGGCATCCAGGACGCCGAGGAAGACCTCGGTGACGAGGGCGACGGCGACACCGAGCAGGTATCCTGAAATGGCAGGTCAAAGCGGGAATCCGGGTGGGAATGGTCTGCATAACCGCTCCCACCCGCCCCGTCCGTGGCCTTTTCCGCGCCCGTCCGTGGGCTGGTCCGTGCTCGTCCGTGGACCGCACGGACCCCGAAACCCGGCATCCACGGACGTATAGCGGACGGCGGCGGCCCGCAAACGCACCTCGAACGGCGTATGCGCTGGTCAGCGGGGGGTGACTCGGGCGGAGCGAGCGGGCTGTAAAACCGTCGGCTCAGCCTACGTTGGTTCGAACCCAACACCTGCCACACGCTGCGATGATGGCCCGCTAGCGGCGAATTCTCGTGCTAGCGGGCCGTTTCAGGTCCGTCCCGTGTGTGTCACCTTGTAGCGCTGTAGACCTCCGCGTTGCGGGGTTCACGGACACATAGCGGACGGGAATGTCAGCGCGACGTTTGCGGGTCGGCCAGATCAGGTGCTGAAGGTCAAGTTCCCAGTCGATGACGCCGCACTGTCGGTACTGCACCGCAGGGCGTTCAGCCCGGACCGCCCGGACGCCGACGCTGCCACCCGCCCCTGGGCGAGCAGGCTGGAGCACCACAGCCTGACCTGGGTCGGCGCATTCAGCTCGGGCCGGCTGGCCGGCTTCGTCCACGCCGTCTGGGACGGCGGAACCCAAGCGCTGATATCTGGGGCACGTGGTCTATACCATCGGTTAAATGGGTCTATACCAATTGGTATAACTCCGCCCCGAGCCCGGGCCGTCCTGTGAGCTCAGATAGCAACGTCCCATTCATTTGCGAAAATTGTCCGCTGGCCTGCCAGCTGCCGGCAGCGACGGCCCGCATGAATGTATCACATGGCTGTGATACATTCATTGCATGTCGATCCTCGAAGAGCCGTCAGTCGGGCTGCGGGAACTACGTCATCACACCAGTGAGGTGATCTCCCGTGTGCGCAGGGGCGAGACGATCGAGATCACAGAGCACGGGACGCCGGTCGCCCGACTGGTTCCGATCGAGCGTCCTGAGCGGCCCGCTATCCTCGCTCGGCTGGAGGCCGCGGGGCGCCTGAGCCCCGCGAAGAACCCCGGCTACGTCCCTCAGCGGCTGCACCCCGTGACCGGCGCCGACCCGAACCCGCTTACCCGGGCGCTGCTGGAGGACCGAGAAAGCGAGCGCTGACCGGCCATGGTCCTCTATTACCTGGATACCAGCGCCGCGTTCAAGCTCCTGGCCGCAGAGGAGCATGCCGAGGCGTTCCTCGCCTTCTACCGTGAGCACCGCAGCGACAGCTGGATCAGCTCGGACCTGCTGCGGATCGAGGTGAGCCGCGCCGTGACGCGGAGCTGGCCCGCGCTGATCCCCGACGCGCAGCGGCTGCTTGACGCCTTCGAGTACGTCCAGATCGACGAGGAGGTTGTCCGCTCCGCCATCGTCGAGCCTGACCAGCTGCTGCGGTCCCTGGACGCGATCCACCTGGCGACAGCACGGATACTCGGTCCGGAACTCACGGCCCTGCTGACCTATGATGACCGGCTCGCCAGGGCCGCTGCGGACGCGGGGCTATCCGTTCTGGCGCCCGTGTTACCTAACCCGCTGGACGCCTGGGGGCCGCACGAGCACCCGGCCGAGGAGACGGTGTACTCCTGCTTGCCACACCGCGTCGAGATGCTCGGCCGCTTGATCCGTGATGATTGCCTTCCGAAGGAAGGCAACGCGGTCCTGGCGGTGCTGCCGACTTGGGTCCGTTAGTGCGCCGGCCGGGCGGGCCTGCCCGCCGACGGGGCCGGTGACCGCGAAGGCGCTGCCGCTGTTCAACGACGGCGGCTCGATCTTCATGACCGGGTCGAACGCTTCGCAAAGGGGCTACCCCGGGTGGAGTGTGTACGCGGCGAGCAAGGCTGTCCAGCAGGCCTACGCCCGCGTGTGGCTGGCCGA
>DASWUW010000167.1:0-3436 GCA_036406335.1 Trebonia sp. | reverse complement strand
GGTGTGCCGTGGGTCACGGGAGGGGTGCGGGGGCCTTCGGCGCGCAGCGCAGTGCAATAACATCGGCTGCGTGACAGTCTCCCTTGTAACCAGTGAGTCGGCGCCGGAGACGGCCGAGGCCGACGTCCTCGTCATCGGGGTGGTCCAGGCCCCGGACGGCCCGGCCGCCGCCCCCGGGCTGGCCGGAGTGGACGAGGCGCTCGGCGGGACCCTCGCCGCCGCGCTCGCCGCGCTCGGCGCCACCGGCGAAGCCGAGGAACTCACCAAGATCCCCGGAGGCGGGAAGCTGCCCGCCGCCCTGATCCTCGCGGTGGGCCTGGGCCGGGCACCGGAAGACGGCGCCCCCTTCGACTCCGAACGGCTGCGCCGGGCCGCCGGGACGGCGCTGCGCGCGGCCGGGGCCAAGAAGGCGAAGGGCGCCGCGGACGGCGACGCTCCCGCGGCCAGGATTGTCACGCTGGCGCTGCCCGCGCTCACCGCGGACGAAGCCGAGGCAGTGACCACCGGGGCGCTGCTCGGGGCCTACGCCTTCCGCCGGTACCGGGCGACCCCGGCCGGAGACCTCACGGTCAGCGTGCTGACCGGGCCCGGCAACCTCGCCGCGGTGCACCGCGGCGAGGTGATCGCCAAGGCCGTCAACCTGGTGCGCGACCTGGTTAACACCTCGCCGCTGGACCTGACCCCGGCCGCGCTCGCGGCCGAGGCGGAGCGGGTCGCGGCCGAGGCCGGCATCACCGCCGAGGTGCTGGACGAGACGGCGCTGAAGGAGGGCGGCTACGGCGGCCTCACCGGCGTCGGCCAGGGCTCGACCCGGCCGCCGCGGCTGGTCCGGCTGGCCTACACGCACCCGGAGGCGACGCAGACCGTGGCGTTCGTCGGCAAGGGCATCACCTTCGACTCCGGCGGCCTCTCGCTCAAGCCGCCGAAGTCCATGGAGACGATGAAGTGCGACATGAGCGGGGCCGCGGCCGTGCTCGCGGCCACCGTCGCCGTGGCCGACCTGGCCCTGCCGGTCAACGTGGTGGCCTACCTGTGCGCCGCCGAGAACATGCCCGGCGGCGCCGCGCAGCGCCCGTCGGACATCATCCGGATCTACGGCGGCAAGACCGTCGAGGTGCTCAACACCGACGCCGAGGGCCGGCTCGTGCTGGCCGACGGCATTGTCCGCTCCGGCGAGGACGGCCCGGTGCTGATCGTGGACGTCGCCACGCTGACCGGGGCCGCGACGGTGGCGCTGGGCGGGCGCACCGCCGGGGTGATGGGATCGTCGGAAGAAGTGGCGGCCGGGATCGCCGCGCTCATGCGGCAGGCGGGCGAGCCCGCCTGGGCGATGCCGTTCCCCGAGGAGCTGCGCGCGGGCCTCGACTCCCCCGTCGCCGACCTGGCCAACGTCTCGTCGGGCCGCGGCGGCGGCATGCTGACGGCCGGCCTGTTCCTCAAGGAGTTCGTGCCGGACGGGGTGGCCTGGGCGCACCTGGACATCGCCGGGCCGGCGTTCAATGAGGGGGCGCCGTTCGGCTACACCCCCAAGGGCGGTACCGGCAGTGCGGTGCGCGCGCTCATCGCGATCGCGGCGGAAACCGCGGCCGGGCGACTTCCCGGCGCCTGATCAGCCGCGGTGACATGATGAGACACCGAGCGTAAGCGGAAAAGAGGATTACTGTGGCAGAGGGCGGCCATTACGACATCGTCATCCTCGGCGGCGGCAGCGGCGGGTACGCCTGCGCGCTGCGGGCGGCCGAGCTCGGCAAGCGCGTAGCCCTGATCGAGAAGGACAAGGTAGGCGGGACCTGCCTCCACTGGGGCTGCATCCCGACCAAGGCGCTGCTGCACGCGGCCGAGGTCGCGGACTCCTCCCGGGAGAGCGGGAAGTTCGGGATCAGGACCACGTTCGAGGGCATCGACATGCCCGCGGTCCTCTCCTACCAGCAGGGTGTGGTCGAGCGGCTCTGGAAGGGGCTGCAGGGCACGCTGGCGGGCCGGAAGGTCGACGTGATCTACGGTGAGGGACGGCTGGCCTCGCCCACCTCGGTCGCGGTGGGCGACGACGTCTACACCGGCGACCACGTGGTGCTGGCCACCGGGTCGGTGCCGCGCTCGCTGCCCGGGCTGAGCACCGACGGGACCCGGGTGATCTCCTCGAACGAGGCGCTGCGGCTGGACCGGGTGCCGGAGTCGGTGGTCATCCTCGGCGGCGGCGTGATCGGCGTCGAGTTTGCCTCCGTGTGGCGCTCGTTCGGCGCCGACGTGACCATCGTCGAGATGGCGCCGCAGCTGGTGCCGCTGGAGGACGAGGCGTCGGCCAAGATCCTGCAGCGGGTGTTCCGCCGCCGCGGCATCAAGTTCGAGCTCGGCACGCCGTTCCAGTCGGTGGAGGACACCGGCTCCGGCGTCCGGGTCACTCTCGGCAACGGCAAGCAGCTGGACGCGGAAGTGCTCCTGGTGGCCGTGGGCCGCGGGCCGGTCTCGGCCGGCCTCGGCTACGAGGAGAACGGGGTCACGCTGACCCGCGGGTTCGTCGACGTGGACCCGCTGTGCCAGACCGCGGTACCGACCATCTCCGCGGTGGGCGACCTGATTCCCACCTTGCAGCTCGCGCACGCGGGCTTCGCCGAGGGCATCCTGGTGGCCGAGCGGCTCGGCGGCCTCGACGTGCGGCCGATCGACTACGACGGCGTGCCCCGCATCACCTACTCCGAACCCGAGGTCGCCTCCGTGGGCATTACCTCGGTCCAGGCGGCCGACCGCGGCATCCCGGTGGTCGAGGTGAACTACCCGCTCGGCGGCAACGGCCGGAGCGTCATCCTGCAGACGCAGGGCCAGGCCAAGGTGATCGCCGAGGCGCCGGCCGAGTCCGGCGGGAAGCCGGGACGGGTGCTGGGCGTGCACCTGGTCGGCACCCGGGTCGGCGAGCTCATCGCCGAGGCCCAGCTGATCTTTAACTGGGATGCGGAGCCGGACGACGTCGCGGCGCTCATCCACCCGCACCCCACCCAGTCGGAGATTATCGGCGAGGCGCACCTGGCCCTCGCCGGCAAGCCCCTGCACTTCCACGCTTAAAGGAGTCACCCCGGACATGTCGGTCTCCGTAGTAATGCCCCAGCTCGGCGAGAGCGTCACCGAGGGTACGGTCACCCGCTGGCTGAAAAAGGAGGGCGAGCACGTCACGGCGGACGAGCCGCTCCTCGAGGTCTCCACCGACAAGGTGGACACCGAGATCCCGTCGCCGGCCAGCGGCGTGCTGCGCGGCATCGCCGTGGACGAGGACGAGACGGTCGCGGTCGGCGCGCAGCTCGCGGTGATCGAGGACTCGGAATCGGCCGAGGCCCCGGCCGAGCCGGCCGCGCAGGCCCCGGCCGCCCCGGCGGCCCGGGAGGAGCCGGCGCCCCGGGAGGAGCCGGCCGCGCCGCCGCCCCCGGCGGCCGCCCCCGCTTAC
>DASWUW010000166.1:0-9375 GCA_036406335.1 Trebonia sp. | reverse complement strand
GGCGTCGATGCAAGAGATTTTTGTCGGCTGGAGGCGAACTAGACTCGGACTGTCCCGGCCCCGCGATGACGGTAGGAGCGAACACCATGCTCGAGATCAACGGCGCCGTACCGGCGGACTGGCCCGACGACGGCGTGGCCGCGCATTACGGAGACCCGGCGCGCGAGCAGCGGGCGATGAGCGACGGCCAGGTCCTCGTCGACCGTTCCAACCGGGGGGTCATCCGGGTCACCGGCCCGGACCGGCTGTCCTGGTTGCACAGCCTGACCAGCCAGCACCTGGAGCGCCTGACCTCCGGCAGTACGCGGGAGGCGCTCATCCTCTCTCCCCAGGGACATCTTGAGCACCATCTGACGCTTACGGACGACGGCACCGCCACCTGGATCCACGTCGAGCCGCACACCGCCAAGGCCCTGGTCGACTACCTCGACTCGATGCGCTTCATGCTCCGGGTAGAGGCGGAGGACGTGTCCGGGGTGCTGGTGGTGCAGACACTGGCCGGGCCGCTCCCCGCCGAGGGAGGAACCGTTCCCCCGGGCGAGCCGGCCGTCCTGGACTCGCGGCTGACGGGCAGCGGGGTGGCGCCGTCCGCGGTGCTGGCCGGTCCGTTCGGGCTCGACCTGATCGTGCCGGCCGATGCGGCGGGACAACTCGCGGACGCTTTCCCCGTCGCCGGGATGTGGGCCTTCGAGGCGGCGCGGATCGCCGCCCGCATCGCGCGGCCCGGACTGGACACCGACCATAAGACCCTCCCGCACGAGGTCGGGTTCATCGAGCCCGCGGTGCACCTGAGCAAGGGCTGCTACCGGGGCCAGGAGACCGTGGCCAGGATCCACAACCTCGGGCACCCGCCCCGGCGGCTCGTCTTCCTGCACCTGGACGGCTCGGTGGACCGGCTGCCGGCCCACGGCGCGCCGCTGACGCTTGCCGACGGCACCCAGGTGGGCTTTGTCGGCTCCGCCGCTCGCCACTTCGAGCTCGGGCCGATCGGGCTCGGGCTGGTCAAGCGGTCGGTGGACGTGAGCGCTACGCTGCTAGCCGACGGGGTGGCCGCCGCGCAGGAGGTGGTCGTCTCACCCGAGGCGGGGGCCAACGTGCGGGTTACGCTGCGGCGGGACAGCGTGCCGCAGCCGCCTTCCAGCCGGAGGATGCTGTAAAGCAGGTCGAGATGACGGGGGGACGGGTGCTCCGCAAGGCGCTGCTGGCCACTGCCGCCAGCGAACGGGTCAGGGAGACGGTCACCAGAACGCCCGCCACGCGGGCTATCGTGAACCGCTACGTAGCCGGGGAGTCGAGCGAGGACGCGGTGGCGGTGGCGCGCGTCCTGCGCTCCGACGGCCTGCTGGTCACGCTGGACTACCTGGGCGAGGACACCACCGACGCGCAGCGCGCGGCGGCGACCGCCGCGCAGTACGTGCACTTGCTCGGCAAGCTGGCCGCCGAGGGCCTGACCGAGGCGGGCGCGGTCGAGGTGTCGGTCAAGCCGACCGCGGTCGGGCTGCTGCTCGGCAGTGACAGCCCGTCCGGGCCGAACGAACTAGGGATCAGGATCGCGACCGAGCACCTGGAGCGGATCGCGGCGGCCGCCCGCGACGCCGGGACCACGGTGACCATCGACGCCGAGGATCACCGGACCACCGGCGCCGGGCTCCGCATCGCGAACGAATTGCGCTCCCGGTTCCGGGGCCAGGATCCCGGGCTGGTCGGCACCGTGCTCCAGGCGGCGCTGCGGCGCACCGAGACCGACCTGCGCGAGCTGGCCGCCCCCGGGGTCCGGGTGCGGCTGTGCAAGGGGGCCTACGCCGAGCCCGCTTCCGAGGCCTTCCCGGCCCGGCACGACATCGACCGGTCCTATGCCCGCTGCCTGCGCATCCTGATGGGCGGGGCGGGCTACCCGATGATCGCCACTCACGACCCGCGGCTGGTCGCGATCACCCGGTCGCTGGGCCTGGGCCGCCCGGCGGACAGCTTCGAGTACCAGATGCTGTACGGGGTCCGCCCGCAGGAGCAGCGCTACCTGGCCGGCACGGGCGCCCGGGTGCGGGTGTACGTGCCCTACGGGGGCGACTGGTACCCGTACCTGGTGCGGCGGCTGGCCGAGCGGCCGTCGAACCTGGCTCTGTTCCTGCGTTCGCTCGGGTCGAGATCATGATCGCCGTACTCGGTGCGGGCAAGATGGGCGAGGCGCTGCTGTCCGGGCTGCTGCGCGCGGGGCGCCCGGCGGCGGAGGTGACCGCGGTGGTGCGCCGGCCGGCCCGGGCGGACGAGCTGCGGGCCGCGCACGGGATCGCCGTGCTGAACGTAACCGAGGCGGCCAAGCAGGCCGACACGCTGGTGCTCGCGGTCAAGCCGCAGGACATGGGGCGGATGCTGGACGAGCTGGCCGGCCTGGTCGCTCCGTCGCAGCTGCTGATCTCGATCGCGGCCGGGATCACCACGTCGTTTATCGAGCGGCGCTTCCCGGTCGAGGTGCCCGTGGTGCGCGTGATGACCAACACGCCGGCGCTGGTAGACGAGGCGATGTCGGTCATCTCGGCCGGCTCCTTCGCCGCCGAGGAGCACCTGCGGCAGGCGGAAGAGCTGCTGGCGCCGCTGGGTAAGGTGATCCGCATCCCCGAGTACCAGCAGGACGCGGCCACCGCGCTGTCCGGCTCGGGCCCGGCCTATGTTTTCTACCTGGTCGAAGCCATGGTGGACGCCGCAATCCTGCTTGGTATGCCGCGTAAGACGGCGCTCGACATGGTCGCCCAGACGGTCTACGGCGCGGCGACTATGCTGCGCGACTCCGGCGAGCACCCGGTGATCCTGCGCGACGCCGTGACGTCGCCCGCGGGCACCACGATCGCGGCCGTCCGCGAGCTGGAGAAGCACGGGGTGCGGGCGGCCTTCCTGGCGGCCATCGAGGCGGCCCGTGACCGCGCCGCCGAGCTCGGCGGCAGCTGAGCAGCCTCCTTGACCCGGGGCGGGCCCGTTCCGATCCGGGCGTCTCGGGGCAGGATGTAAAAGGGTTACAGCGGAGGTGCGCATGAGCGGTTCGGCCGCGGTCGTATGGGATGACGGACTCACGCGGTATGACTTCGGGCCCGGGCACCCGTTCGACCCGGTGCGGGTCCGGCTCACGATGGAGCTCGCCCGGGAACTGGGCGTGCTCGCGTCCCCGGCGGTGACGATGATCTCACCGGAACCCGCTACCGACGGCGAGCTGGAGACGGTCCACGACCCCGACTACGTCGAGGCGGTACGCCGGGCCGGGCGCGAGCTCGCGCCCGACCTGCGGTTCGGGCTCGGTACGACCGACGACCCGGTCTTCCCGGGCATGCACGAGGCCGCCGCGCTGGTGGTCGGCGCGACGCTGGCGGCGGCGCGGGCGGTCTGGTCCGGCTCCGCCCGGCACGCGGTGAACGTCGCCGGCGGGCATCATCACGCGATGCGCGGGGCAGCCAGCGGGTTCTGCGTCTATAACGACCTCGCGGTGGCGATCAGGTGGCTGCTCGCCGCCGGGGCCGAGCGGGTGGCCTACGTCGACCTCGACGTGCACCACGGAGACGGCGTGCAGGCCGCGTTCTACGACGACCCCCGGGTGCTCACCGTCAGCCTGCACGAGCACCCGGCCACCCTGTTCCCCGGCACCGGCCTGCCGGGCGAGACGGGAGCCGGAGCCGGGACAGGCTACGCGGTCAACGTGGCGCTGCCCGCCGGAACCGCGGACGCCGGGTGGCTGCGCACCCTCGACGCGGTGGTGCCGCCGCTGCTGCGCGCGTTCAAGCCGACGGTCCTGGTCACCCAGCACGGCTGCGACAGTCACCGGCTCGACCCGCTGGCTCACCTGGACCTGAGCGTCGACGGCCAGCGGCAGGCCCAGCTCATGCTGCACGAGCTGGCCCACGAGCTGTGCGACGGGCGCTGGATCGCCACCGGCGGCGGCGGGTACGCGCTCGTCCAGGTGGTACCGCGGACCTGGACCCACCTGCTCGCGGTCGCGGCGGGGGAGCCGCTGGACCCGGAAATGCCCACTCCCGGGACGTGGCGGGAACTCGCACGGTCGCTCGCGGGCGAAACGGGACCGCCGACGATGACCGACGGCGCGCCGCCGCGTTACGTTTCATTCGCGTCGGGCGCGGATCCGGGCGATCCGGTGGACCGCGCCATCTTGCGCACCCGTAGTGCGGTGTTTCCCTCCTATGGGCTGTCGGCGATGTGATTTTTTCTCGCTCCACGACTAGTCGTAGTACCCGGTGACAGCTCTGTTCTCCGAACACATCGTTGATCGCATCGTTGCTGCTTAGCGAGCTGCTTTCTGCCTTTTTCATAGAATCATCAGCGGTGCCGGTACGCGCGGGTGTCTCCATGCGGCCGGGGAGTAAGAACAATGAGGCTATTAGGGGGACTTGCTCTTTTCCGTACGAGACTTACCCTGGGATACGTACGTGACTGGTGCGCCGAATCCGGTCGGGCGTGCTCGGCTTCGCGCGGAAGAGGGCAATGATGGCAAGCGAAACTCCCCTTAGTGACGTTAGATTCCTAACTGTTGCCGAAGTGGCCACGATCATGCGGGTGTCAAAGATGACCGTCTATCGGCTGGTGCACTCCGGCGAACTAGAAGCGATACGGGTCGGCCGTTCTTTCCGGGTCCCCGAGCAGGCGGTCAACCAGTACCTGCGGGCTGCCTTCGTCGGTACCGCCTAAGCGCCGGCTCCGGGTGCTGACCGAGGTGGACCGGAACCACCCTCCGCACCCAGGCTGGCGCTGAGCCCGGCCCGTTTCCGCGGGTGCCGACACCAAGGGTCGGTGGACAGCACCCGCGGGGCCGGCTTCAGGGCACCGGTGGGGGTGCTCTGGACGGCCAGGCAGGCCAGGTAGTGAACCTTCTTATCCGATCCCGTTCCCGCTGGTCCGCTCCGGCGGGAACGGGAGGATGGAAGGGTTCGGTAACAACCGGCTGGGACAGCGGGTAGGCTGGAGCACTGCGTGAGCGGTTGGCGCTCACGGTTCTCGCTAAATTTCGGGCGTGTACCCCGCCTCCCGGCCGCCGGTGAGTGATGGCGCGCCCGTCTGCCGTTGTGCCGAAGGGGATGGTGGCCTGATGGGCTCAGTCATCAAGAAGCGCCGTAAGCGTATGGCGAAGAAGAAGCACCGCAAGCTGCTGAAGAAGACGCGAATCCAGCGCCGGAACAAGAAGTAGCCGGTTCCGCGGGCGCTGCGGTTCTCGCGGGTGCGCCAGAGGCGCGCCCGCGGTCACCGCGGTCCGCCGCGGACGCGTGGGCTCTCGTACGTCACCCGCCGCCGTCTCCCGGGCCGCCGCCGTCGCCGCTGACGGCCGGCGACTACCAGCCGACAGGCCTCATTCGGGTAATACCTGGGTCACGGCGGCAGGGGTGGCCGACAATGGTAGACGCGGGCAGCCCGGTACCGAGATCGGAGCGGATATGAGCGGCAGACGGCGACGCGACGACGGGTGGAGCGACGGCCGTGACGGCCGCCAGGACGGGCCAGAAACGCAGGACGACCGGCGCGACCCCTGGGCTGACAGCAGTGTCGGCGAGCGGGCCGACGGCAACCGTGATCACGGTGCTGCGGCCGGCTGGCCGGACGCGTCCTCCGGGGACTCCGCTTCGCCTTCGGCCGCCCGCGGAGGCAGGGGCGGGGCAGACATCGGCCCGCGGGGTGAGCCGACCGTCATGACCAAGGGGTACGCCGCCCCCCCGCCCCCGTCGTTCCCTTCGTTCCCGGCGGGCGGGGGCAAGGGGAGTACGTACGGTTCCTCCGGCGGCGGCCAGCCTGGTTACGACCAGCCCGGTCAAGGTGATGACCGCCGTGGCGCCGGCTCCGCGTACGGCGGCCAGCGCGGTCCGGCGAATGGTCACCCTCCGGCCGGGTACGGCGAGGACCGGCAGCGGGACGCCGGTTACGGAGCAGGGCTCCGCTCCGCCGGAAACGACTATCCGGACTCCGGTTCCGGACAGCCTGGCCCGGCCGTTCCCCGGCGCGACGGGCCCGGGCTGCGCTCCGGTGGCGACGGCGGATACGGGAAGCCGGGCTACGAGCCGGCCAGCGGCTACGGAAACGCTGCGGGCTACGGCGGCACGAATGGCTACAGCGTCAATGGCCGGGCGGCTGGAAGCACGGCAGTACCCGGATTTACGCCTGCCGATAATGCCGACTTGGACGACGACGGCCCGGCGGCAGGACCCCGGCCGATCGGGCGGCTTTCTATTTACACACTGCATGACGATAAGACCAGAGAATTCGATCAGATTGCCGAGCGGGCGGCGGAAGGTGTTAGGGCGGCCGAGCCTGACACGCTGGTATATGTCATCCATGTGGTGCCCAAGGCGCCCATGCAGCGAATCATTTACGAAATTTACCGGGACCGCGCCGCATTCCTGAGCCACGAACGGCAGCCGCATATCCGGCAGTTCGCGGCCGACCGTGCCTCGTGCGTGCTGGCTACCAACGTCATTGACTTGCGGTTGAAATACGCGAAGGTAGCCGCGTTCGGCTCGGCGCCCGAGGTGCCGTCGCCGCAGCCGGCCTGGGACCAGCGCCCGCCGGAAACCGCCGCGGGCAGTGACCGGCAGCAGGCAACGGCCCAGTACCCGCCCGCCCAGTACCAGCCGAGCCCGGACCAGCCGAGCCAATACCAGCCCAACCAGTACCAGGAGCCCCAGCACCAAGGGCCCCAGTACCAGGAGCCGCAGTACTCCGGCCCTCAGTACCAGGGAAGTCAGTACCCGGCGGCGCAGTACCAGGAGACCCAGCAGCAAGCGGCCGCGGCGGCGAGTTTCACTCCGGCGGCGGACCGCTATCCCGCGGAGAACCGCCAGTACTCGGCGACCGGCCGGGAGCAGTACCCCACCTCCGCTCAGTACGATTACCCCGCTAACGGGGCATACGGGGCGGGTAACGACCAGTACGGCACCGTTAACGGCTACTCGGGAACCACTCGTTACGCAAATGGCGGAAGTTACTCGAGCGCCAAGAACTCTCCCGGTCCGAATGGGTACCAGGGCAGCAACGGATACCAGGGAGCTAACGGATACCCGGGAGCCAGCGGTTACCCAGGTGACAATGGCTACCAAGGTGCCAATGGTCACTCGGATCCGAATGGTTACTCGAACGGCAGCGGTTACTCAGGTGCCACCGGTAACTCGAACGGGGCCGGGTATCCCGGCGGCAGTGCGTACCCGAACGGGTCCGGCTACCTCGACGGCAACGGCAGCGGAAGCGGTTACCCGGGTGACGCCGGGCAGCCCGGCGGCGGCGGTTACGCCGGACCGGCAGGCGGGTACCCCGACAACGGCGGGGCGGCCCAGGGTGCGCAGTACACTCCGCGCTACCGCGAGCTGACCAGCGGCGGCCAGCCGGAAGCCCAGGGCGGCGCCCAGCCCGGCGGCTATCCGGGCGAAGGCAGCCGCCGGGAGGACGACGGCAGGCAGCAGCCTCCGCGCGTCCCGGAGTGGACCCCTCGTTCGCCGGACCAGCGGTAGGGCCAGCCGGATGACCGCGCCGCGGATTACCCTCCTGTCCCGGCCGGGTTGTCACCTGTGCGACGACGCCCGGCTGGTCATCCGCAAGGTCGCGGATGACCTCGGCGTGGCCTGGGAAGAGCGCGACATCACCCAGTCCGAGGCGGACCTGCGCGAGTACTGGGAGACGATCCCGGTCACGCTGGTGGACGGCGTGCAGCACGACTTCTGGCGGGTCTCCGAAGACCGCCTGCGCCGGGCGCTGCGGTGAACTCCCGCCGCGGGGCGAAGCCCGGCTCCGCCGTACCTTCCCCGCGGCGACGGGGGAAGGTGGTCCAGACTTTGTGCATCTGTTCACAAACGACGTATGGTAGTAATACCGCGCGTTTACTGCGCGCCTCCCTAACCAACGCGGGTCAGGTTCCGGCCGGACCCGCTTCAGCGCCGAACCGCCCCCGGGAGCGTCGCATGTCCAGTGCCGCCGAGCTGTCCGAGCCGGACGCCGACTCCGGCAACAGCGCGGACCGGCCGTACCCGGGCGGCATTCCCGAGGCCACGGTAGCCCGGCTTCCGGTTTACCTGCGAGCCCTCTACACGCTGGCGGAGCGGGGGGTGACCACCGTCGCGAGCGATGAGCTCGCCCGGGCGGCGGGGGTCAACTCGGCCAAGTTGCGCAAGGACCTGAGCCACCTGGGCTCCTACGGCATCAGGGGAGTCGGTTACGACGTCGATTACCTGGTGTACCAGGTCTCCCGGGCCCTGGGTCTCACCCAGCGCTGGGCCGTGGTCATCGTCGGCGCCGGCAACCTCGGGCGTGCCCTCGCGAACTACGGCGGCTTCCTCACCCGCGGGTTCCGCATCGAGGCGGTTCTCGACACCGATCCGGCGCTGGTGGGCCGCGAGCTCGGCGGCGTGCTGGTCCGGCACGCCAGCGAGCTCGAGTCGGTAGTCGCCGGCCAGGGGGTCGCGATCGGCGTGATCGCGGTGCCCGCCGGCGCCGCCCAGGCGATGTGCGACCGGCTGGTCTCCGCCGGGGTAACCAGCATCCTGAACTTCGCGCCAGTGGTCTTGACCGTTCCCAACGGGGTAGACGTGCGTAAGGTCGACCTGTCGATCGAGCTGCAGATTCTTGCCTTCCACGCGCAACGGCGCAACGCTGAGCGGTTCGGACAGGCGGACCAGGCAGTGGCGGAGGTGTAGGCGGTGCAAGTATGAGCGTCCTCGTGGTCGGCCTCAGTCATAAGAGCGCGCCGGTGTCGGTGCTCGAGCGCGCCGCGGTCAGCGGTGACACGCTGGCCAAGCTGCTGCACGACGTCGCGCGGCTGCCGGAAATCGCGGAGACCTTCGTGATCTCCACCTGCAACCGGGTCGAGGTCTACGCCGAGGTGGACCGCTTCCACGCTGGCGTCGCCGGGGTCTGCGAGCTGCTGTCCCGGCACTCGGGGATTCCCCCGCACGAGCTCACCGGCAGTTTGTACGTGCACTACGAGGACCGCGCGGTGCAGCACCTGCTCGCGGTCTCGAGCGGCCTCGAGTCCATGGTGGTGGGTGAGGACCAGATACTCGGCCAGGTCCGGCTGGCGCTTAAGCTGGCCGGCGAGCAGGGCACCCTCGGCCGGTCGCTGCGCGACCTGGGGCGGCTCGCGCTGCGTACGGGCAAGCGGGCGCGGGCCGAGACCGGTATCGACCGGCTCGGCCTCAGCCTGGTCAGTGTGGGGATCGACCGCGCGGCCGCGGTGCTGCACGGCGCGGCGGGTTCGGACGGCAAGCCGCTGCGCGGACTCGACGTCCTGGTAGTCGGGGCGGGCGCGATGAGCGGACTGGCCGTGGCCAGCGCGGCGCGCGCGGGCGCGGCCCGGGTAGCGGTGTCTAACCGGACCCGGGCCCGGGCGGAGCGGCTCGCGGCTTC
>DASWUW010000165.1:0-2874 GCA_036406335.1 Trebonia sp. | reverse complement strand
CGCGCGCCCGCTCGACGGCGCGCTGGCCGCCCAGGCCGCGGCGCTGGCCGCCCTGCTCGAGACGTCCGGCTTGCCCCCGGACGCGCTGGTGGGCGCGGTGATCGCCTGGACGGCGCTGTTCGGCCTGATCAGCTTTGAGCTGTTCGGCCAGCTGGTCGGGTCGTTCGAGCCGGCCGACGCGCTGTTCGCGGGCGCGGTCGAGCGATTGGCCGACCTGGCCGGGCTGCGCTAGCGGCGCGCGCCGATACCCTCGTAGGGTGAACAAACAGGAGCGGACGTACACCGTCCTGCGGGACCGGATCCATTCCGGCGCGTTCGCCCCCATGGCGCGGCTGAACATCGACGGGCTCGCCCGGGAACTGGGCGTCAGCGCGATCCCGGTGCGCGAGGCGCTGCGCCGCCTGGAGGCCGAGGGCTGGGTCAGGTTCCAGCCCAACGTCGGCGCGATCGTCGCCCCGGTGGACGCCACCGCCTGGGAGCAGCAGATGGTCGCGGTGGCCATCCTGGAAGGGGCGGCCAGCGCGGACGCCTCCGCCCACCTGACCGCGGGGGACCTGGCCAAGGTCAGGAAGCTGGCCGCCGAGATGGAGCAGGTGGCCGCCGAGGGGGACGTGGCCAGGTTCAGCCGCCTCAACCGGCGGCTGCACGCCATGATCGTCGCCCGCTGCGCCAACGTCTACCTGCTGGAACTGCTCGAGCAGACCAACCAGCGGCTCGACCGCATCCGCGACATGATGTCCACCTACCTGCCCGAGCGGTCCTGGGCCGCGGTCGGCGAGCACGCGCACCTCATCGAGCTGATCGAGGGCGGCGACCAGGCCGAGGTCGAGCGGTACGCCCGCTGGCACAAGCTGCAGACCGTCGAGGCCTACCGGGCCGCGCGCACGTCGCCGGCTCAGTGACCGCCCGGCTCACCCGGCGGCGGCGGGCGCCGGGAGGCGCCGCCCGCTGACCGACGACGGCCGGATCCGCACCCAGACCCGGTCGGCCGCGCCGCCCCAGGTGACCAGGCCGAGGGCGTCGAGGCGGGCGGCTTCGGCGTCCGCCGCGACGATCTCCGCCAGCCCGTTGACCACCACCGACCAGCCGGTCCGGGTCGCCTCGTCGTAGGCGTCGGCCTCGAATCCCACGTACTGCCCCACCTCGACGGCGGACAGCTTGGACCCGGCCCCGGTCCGGAACGCCACGTCCTGCCCGTCGACCAGGAAGTTCACCGGCAAGATGACCACCTCGCCGCCGGCGGCGAACCCGACCCGCCCCACCGGCACCGACTTGAGCAGCCCGAAGCAGTCGCCCAGGTGCAGGATCTCCAGCCCGGCCCGGTCGGTTCCCAGCTCTCGCATCGTGCCCTCCGCTCACACCCGGCCTGTCGGCTACCAGTATCCGCCGGCGGGCGCCCGGCGCGTACTACCGCAGGTCCCGTGGCGGCGGTCCCCAGGTCTGGAGAGCCTCCCGGAAAATACCGGCCGGAGGTAGTTTTCCCGGCGCCGCAAATATGTTACTGTTCGGTAACATGAGCGAACCGACGCCGGGGTTCTCCCTCGAGCTGAGCAGTGACGTGCGCGAGATGCGCGACTGGGTGCACGAGTTCGCGGCGTCGGTCATCCGGCCCGCCGCGGCCGGCTGGGACGAGCGCGAAGAGACCCCGTGGCCGATCCTGCAGGAGGCGGCGAAGATCGGGCTGTACTCGCTCGACTTCTTCGCCACCCAGTTCTTCGAGGCCTCCGGTCTCGGCATCTCAGTGGCTTACGAGGAGCTGTTCTGGGGCGACGCCGGGATCGGGCTCTCCCTGGTGGGATCTACCCTGGCCGCGGTGTCGGTGACGGCTAACGGCACCCCCGAGCAGATCGGCGAGTGGTGCCCGCAGATGTTCGGCGACGCCTCCGACGTGAAGCTGGGCGCGTTCTGCTCCTCCGAGCCGGACGCCGGCAGCGACGTCTCGGCCATCCGCACCCGCGCCGTCTACGACGAGGCGCACGACGAGTGGGTGCTGAACGGCGTCAAGACCTGGGCCACCAACGGCGGGATCGCCAACGTGCACGTCGTCGTGGCCTCGGTCGACCCGTCGCTGGGGTCACGCGGGCAGGCCAGCTTCATCGTCCCGCCGGGCACGCGCGGGCTGAGCATGGGGCAGAAGTTCCGCAAGCACGGCATCCGCGCCTCCCATACCGCCGAGGTCGTCCTGGACGACGTCCGCGTCCCCGGCCGCTGCCTGGTCGGCGGCAAGGAGAAGCTCGACCGCCGCCTGGCCCGGGTCCGCGAGGGCGGCCGCGGCGGCGAGCAGGCGGCCATGAGAACGTTCGAGGCGTCCCGCCCGGGTGTCGCCGCGATGGCGGTCGGCGTGGCCCGCGCCGCCGTCGAGTTCGCCACCGAGTACGCGGGAACGCGCGTGCAGTTCGGCAAGCCGGTCGGCGCCAACCAGGGGGTCGCGTTCCAGCTGGCCGACATGGCCGCCTCGGTCGACGCGGCCCGGCTGCTCACCTGGCGCGCGGCCTGGATGGTCCGCCAGGGCAAGCCGTTCACCCGCGCCGAGGGGTCGATGTCCAAGCTGGTGGCCGGCGAGACGGCGGTCCGGGTGACCGAGCAGGCGATCCAGATCCTCGGCGGCAACGGCTATACCCGCGAGTACCCGGTCGAGCGCTGGCACCGCGACGCCAAGATCTTCACCATCTTCGAGGGCACCAGCGAAATCCAGCGGATGCTGATCGGGCGGGCCGTGACAGGATTGGACGTTCGGTAGCCTGACCTGCGGTTTTACCGGGGCCCTGGGGCGGAGGCAAGTCATCCTGCGGGGAGCGGGGCGGGCCCTTCGCGTGTCCGGTTTGCTCGAATAGTGCCGGTTATTTCCCGTCGTTTCCGGACCCCGTGCTGAAT
>DASWUW010000164.1:0-3378 GCA_036406335.1 Trebonia sp. | reverse complement strand
CAGCCTTCGCACCGCTCAGCCAGGCACCGGCCGTCCCGAACGGCGCTGGTGGATCCTAGCCGTGCTCTGCCTTAGCGTGCTGCTCGTCGTGGTGGACAACACGATCGTCAACGTCGCGCTGCCGACCGTCAGCCGCGACCTGCACGCTTCGACCTCGGCCCTGCAGTGGGTGGTCGACGCCTACACCCTGTCCTTCGCCGGACTGCTGCTGCTGGGCGGCAACCTCGGCGACCGCCTCGGCCGGCGCCGGTTCCTGCAGGTCGGCCTGGTGCTGTTCGGCGTGTTCTCAGTCGGCGCGGCCCTGTCCCAGAACACCGGTGAGCTCATTGCCGCCCGCACCCTGATGGGCTTCGCGGCCGCGCTGGTCTACCCGGCCACGCTGGCCATCCTCAACCAGGTGTTCACCGTGGCCCGCGAGCGGGTCATCGCGATCGGCGTCTGGTCCGCGGTCTCCGGGCTCGCCGTCGCGATCGGCCCGGTGACCGGCGGCGCCCTGCTGCGGCACTTCTCCTGGGCCTCGGTGTTCTACGTGTCCGTCCCGGTCGCGGTGGCCGCGGTCATCGCCGGGCGCCTGCTGCTGCCCGAGTCACGCGACCCCGAAGCCGGGCGGTTCGACCCGCTGGGGGCACTGCTGTCGGCGGCCGGCATCGCCCTGCTGACCTACTCGATCATCGAGGCTCCGCAGCACGGCTGGGGATCGGCCGCGACCGTCGGCGGCATCCTCGGGTCCCTGGCCATCCTGGCCGCCTTCGCCTGGTGGCAGACCCGCAGGCCCGACCCGATGCTCGACGTGCGGCTGTTCCGCAACCCCCGGTTCAGCGCGGCGAGCGCGGCGATCGCGCTGTCTTTCTTCGGGCTGTTCGGGTTCATCTTCATGATCACCCAGTACTTCCAGGTCGTCCGGAGCTACGACCCGTTCGGTGCGGGCCTCGCGACACTGCCGTTCGCGTTCGTCACCGCCGGCTTCTCGCCGGTCGCGATGCTGCTCATGCGCCGGTTCGGCACCAAGCTGGTCGTCGCCGCCGGGCTGGCCGTGATGGGCTCCGGGTTCCTGGTCGCGGCCACCACCGCGGTGAACGCGGACTACTGGGGCACGGTCATCATCTCCATGACGCTGATGGCGGCGGGCCTCGGGCTGACGACCGGCCCGGCCACCGAGGCGATCATGGGCGCACTGCCCGCGGGCAAGGCGGGCGCCGGGTCGGCCGTCAACGACACGACCCGCGAGGTCGGCGGCACCCTCGGCGTCGCGATCATCGGCTCGGTACTCAACTCCGCCTACGGCTCGCACGTGTTCGCCAGCCTGACCGCGCTGGGCGCGCCCGCCGCCACCGCGCGGCTGGCCGGCCAGTCGGTAGTGGCCGGCCTGGACGTCGCGTCCCGCTTCCCCGAGCCGGCCCGCGCCGCGGCCGTCTCAGCGGTGCGGACCGCGTTCGTGAGCGGACTGCACCGCGGCTCGCTGGTCGCCGCGGGTACCACGCTGGCCGCCGCACTGGTCGCGCTGGCCTTCGTGCCCGCTCGCCCGGCCGCCGCGGCGGACCCGGCCCTCGCCCCGGCGGACCCGGCTGCCACGCTGCCCGCCGCGGCTGCGGATTCCCCGGTGACCTCAGCCAGCGCCTGACGCCAGGACGCGACGCCGCCGGGCCCGCTCTCCCCGCGAGGGCAGGCTCCGGCGGCGTTCCGCCTGCTCCGGATGGGTGCACGGGTCCAGCCGGGCGGTACCGACCTTTCGGATTACCAGAACTAAAGGATCAAATCAGGCTAACATTCCTTAAATCCGCACCCGTAGATCGCAGTCCGAACGGACCCGGCCGGCTCGCCCGGCCGGCCGCGCGTTCCGTCTTCCGCAGCCTGGTACGGAAGGAACAGCACGATGGCTACTGGTATAAGTCCGCTGACCGAGGTAACCCTGGCCGAGCACGAGCGCCGGCCCGGCGCGCTGCGCTGCTACGCCGGCGAGGTGCGGAACTGGGCGGCCGGGCTGCCCGCGGCCACGTCGCTCCCGCTTCCGCCGCCCCTGCGCCGCCGCCTGCTGCGGCTGGCCGGCGTCCAGGTCGGGGCGAACGTCAGGGGCCTGCGGCAGTGCGTGATCCAGTCGCGGCAGGTCAGCGTGGGAGACGGCTCCTTCGTGAACGACGGAAGCTGGTTCGAGGGCGAGGGGGGCATCGAGATCGGCCGCGATGTCTTCCTCGGCCCGCAGGTCATGATCATCACCTCGACCCACGCGATGGACGAACTGGGCCAAGTGGCGCGCATGCCGTCCTACAAGGACGTGCGGATCGGCGACCGCTGCTGGCTCGGCGCGCGGGTCACGGTCATGCCCGGGGTAACCATCGGCGCCGGGACGGTCGTCGGCGCGGGCGCGGTCGTCACCCGGGACCTCGACCCGGATGCGGTCTACCTGGGAGTACCCGCGCGGCGGGTGCGCTGAACGCGCTGGCCGGCCCGGCCGGCTATCCGGCCCGGCCGTCCAGGGGACCGAAGGCGGCGATCGCTTCGGCGTCTCCCGCCCGCGCCCGGATGTAGTCGTCGGCCCAGGCGGCACGGCCGGGAAAGGCCGAGCCGGCGATGACCGCGGCAACGGCCGCGTCGACGTCGATCTCGGTCCGGCGCAGCGTCACGCCGCCGTCCCGCAGCAGCGCCCAGTGGCCGCCGGGACGGCCGTAGGGCATGCCGATGCTGCCGGGGTTGACGACCAGGCGGCGGTCCACCAGGCGGGTAAACGGCATGTGAGTGTGCCCGCAGACCACGGTGCGGACGTCGCCGGGCAGGCCGGCGAGCACCTGCGCCCAGCGTTCCAGGCGGGTGTCGACCAGCACCACCTCGTTGTCGTCGCGCGGGGTGCCGTGGCAGAAGGCCACCGGGCCGAAGCCCCGTACGTCGAACAGCACCGGGTGCGGCAGCCCCGCGAGCAGGTCGACCTGGGCCGGCGACAGCTGGGCGGCGGCCCAGGTATCGACCGGGTACGCCTCCTGGCCCGCGGGGAACTCGCCGCGGGCCAGCGCGACCAGGTCGCGGTCGGCGTTGCCGCGCACCAGCACGACGTTGTTCAGCGCGCTCAGCCGGTTGAGGACCTCCCCGGGCTGCGGGCCCGCGGCGATATCGCCGCAGACCACAATCCGGTCGGCCGCCCGCACCTCGGGTTCCGCGAGCACCGCGTCGAGCACGGGAAGCACGCCGTGGATGTCGGCCAGCACCGCGACGCTGCCCGCAGCTTCGGTCATCCCGCGACGATAGCCGGCGGGTTGCGCGGGTTTTCCCGATAGACAACCGGTTCCCGCGCGCGGAACACTGTCGTTGCATGAGGGGGGCAGTAGCACCGGGCGGGGGCGCCAGGGCATTCGGTTTGCCCCGGTGGCCCCGCCTGGTGCTGCTCTA
>DASWUW010000163.1:0-13730 GCA_036406335.1 Trebonia sp. | reverse complement strand
CAGGGTCCAGCGCAGCCGCCGCAGGGCGGACGGCGCCCGCGGCGCCGCCGGATGCGGCGCTCGGTCATGGCCCTGTTCACGGTCATCGTGATACTGATCGTGCTGGTGATCGCCGACCGGGTGGCCTGCGCGGTTACCGAGAACGAGTTCGCCAGCCAGTTCAAGACGCAGGGCTTCCCGGTTAAGCCCGCGGTCAACATCGAGGGATTCCCGTTCCTCACCCAGCTCGCGGCCAAGGACTTCAAGAAGGTCGACATCTCGGCCAGCAACATCCCGGCCGGCCCGGTGACGATCTCCACCCTCCACGCGACCATCACCGGGCTGCACATCAGCGGGTTCTCGACCAGCGCGAGCGCGCGGGTCGACCATCTCACCGCGACGGCGTTCATCTCCTTCGGCGCGCTGGCCGCGGCGGGCGGGCTCGGCGGCACCGGAGTCACCCTGACCCAGGACGGGGCGAACAAGGTAAAGATCACCGCGGGCATCGCCGGCATCGCCTCCGACACCGAGGTAGCGCAGATCACCCAGACCGGGCCGCAGACGATCAGCATCAAGCTGCTCGACTCCGGGGGCGGACTCGGGTCGCTGCTCGGCTCGTTCGGCTCGTTCTCCTTCAGTTTGCCCAAGGGCGTGCCCGCCAGCCTGCGCATCACCGGGCTCAACCTGAACTCCCAGGGACTGACCGTCTCGGCCGCCGCGTCCAACGCCAGCTTCAGCCAGTAGCCCCGCGCCGATGCGGGGCGGGGCGGCGCCGCCTACCGGTATAAACGTAGGAGCCCAACCTGCGGGCGGGCCGCCGCCAGGGGTAGGAGTCACCCGCGACGGGTCGGAGTCACCCGCGACGGGTCGGATTCACCCGCGACCGGGAGCGAGCAGAGGGAGCCCAAGCGTGAGCGAGTACCAGCCGCGGGGCCAGGGCGGATGGCCGGCCCAGCCGCCCGCGATGAGCCCCGGACCGCGGGATTACCCGGTCAGTCACGGCCAGGGCGCCTCCGGCGAGCCGGGCTACGGGCGCGGTGCGTACGGGCCGCCGCCGGGCCGGACGCGGCGCCGGCGGCGGCGGCACCCCGGGCTCATCCTGCTGGTGGTGCTGGCCGTGCTCGCGGTCGTCGCCGTCATCGCCGACCAGGTCGCCAGGTCGTACGCCCAGAGCCAGGTCGCGCAGCAGGTCCAGCAGTCGGCCAAGCTGAGCGCCAAGCCGTCGGTCAGCATCGGCGGGTGGCCGTTCGTCACCCAGATCCTCAGCCATGACCTGAAGCAGGTCCGCATCAGCGCGAACAACGTGACCGACAACGGCGGCAAGGTTCGTTTCGACTTCAGCGCCACCGCCACCGGCGTGCACCTCAACTCGTCGCTCAACGGCGGAACGGCCGACCGGGTCGACGGCCAGGTGCTCCTCCCGTTCTCCGCGGTGGCCAGCGCGGTCAGCCTGCCGACCGGCACCGTGACGCTCAGCGCGGACCCGGCGGAGGGGCCGAACGCGGTCAAGGTCGATCTAGGGGTGCTGGGCAGCGTCACCGGAACGGTCAAGCTGGCCAGCCCGAGCAAAATCACCATCCAGCCCGGCACCGCGAGCGGCTTCGCCTCGTTCCTCGGCGGAGCGTCCGGTCAGGCCTTCAGCATCGATATACCGAAGCTGCCCGCCGGGCTGGTGGTCAGGTCGGTCACCGTTACCAGCCAGGGCATCGTCGCGACCGCCGCGGGAACTAACACGCCGCTCACCCAGTAACTCTTTAGTGAAATTTCCGGCTATGATGACGCCGCGCGTCCCAGGAAGTCACTCCGGTGACCGGCAACCTGTGGCATCTTGGGACATACAGGACTAAGGGGAAGAATCGGAAGCGCGCTTAGTTCTAGCGCTGGTTGGCCCATAATGAGCGAGAGCGCGCCGAGCACAAACTTTTCAGGAGTCGCCCGTGACATCCGGCAAGAAGGTCAGCCGAAAGGCACCGCCGGCTATCGTGGAGCCCAACACGTCGGTGCGAACTCTTATTCTCGGAATCGACCGTAGCGGCCGGATTGTCCAGCACGACCTGACCGCACCCAAGATTCTCGCGCGGTCGACCGATGACCTTCTCGGGGTTCACCTCAGCGACATCACGGCCAGTCCCTCGGACAAGCCCACCGCCGCCGCCATCACCATGCTGCTGGACGCGGTGCGGTCCGATCGCGAGGGCAACACGGTGCTGAACATCGCCCTCTCCGGCGGACAGAGCGCCGACGCCGTGGTCACCGCCAAGCCGATGCAGACCGGCACCAGCGATGTCGCCGCCTTCGTGATCATGCAGATCCCGCTCCCCTCGGCTGAGCGGTTCGTCGATCCCGCCGTGATGCGCGACATCCTGCTGCGGGACGCCGGCCCGGTCGAGGAGGACACCCTCGACTTCAGCGACCTGGCCAAGAAGATGACGTCGCAGCTGGTCCCCGCGTTCTGTACCGCGGCCGAGGTCCTCGTGGTGGAATCGCTCATCGGCGACAACGAGGTACCCGCACACGGCCCGGACGCGAACGTGCCGCTGCGGCGCCTGCACCTGCGGCACGACGCGGAGAACCCGGCCTGGAACTCCGCCTTCCCGGTCGGCGAGGTACTCCGCTTCCCGCCGGGCTCCCCCTATACGCGGTGCCTGGAGACGGGCCAGCCGGTCTTGGAGCACAACGTGACCGCGGACTCGGCCAAGAAGCTGGCCAAGTCCTGGCGGCGCAATCCCGTCGGCGGCCTGCTCTCCGAGGTGTCCCTGCTGGTGCTGCCGGCCATCTACCGGGGCACGGTGCTCGGCCTGTTCTGCTGCTTCCGCGAGACCGGTACCCGCCGGTTCGACCGTTACGACATGGAAATGGGCATGGAGTTCGCCGCGCGGTCGGCGGTGTTCTTTAACCACGCCACCCGGTACAACCGGGAGCACGCCACCGCGCTGACCCTGCAGCGGGCCATGCTGCCCACCGGCCTCACCTATCCCTCCTCGGTGGACGTCAAGCACCGCTACCTGCCCGGGAGCGAGCTGGTAGAGGTCGGCGGGGACTGGTACGAGTCGATCCGGCTGCCCGGCGCCCGGGTCGCGCTGGTGATCGGCGACGTCGCCGGGCACGGCGTGCGCGCCGCGGTCACCATGGGCCGGCTGCGTACCGCCATCCAGACCCTGGCGATGCTGGAGCTGCCCCCGGCGGAGTCGCTGCAGCAGCTGGACGAGCTCATGCAGACCATCGGGGAGCGCGAGCCGCACTTCGCCACCTGCGCCTACGCCGTCTACGACGGCGTCACGGGCGAGATCGAGCTGGCCGTGGCCGGGCACCTGCCGCCGCTGCTGGTCCATCCCGACGGCCACAACGAGTACCTCGAGTTCAACCCGTCGCCCCCGCTCGGCGTGGGCAACGGCGGGGTGGAAACGAAGATCATCCCCGTCGAGGACGGCTCGCTGTTCGTGCTGTACACCGACGGCCTGGTCGAGTCGCGGGACCGGGACATCTCCGAGGGACTGGAACGGCTGCAGGCCGCGTTTGGCGAGGGCGCGCCGGAGAAGGACCTGGAAGACCTGTGCAAGACCTCCCTGGAGGGCGTGTACGCCGACGCTCAGCGTGATGACATCGCGGTGCTTATCGCCAAGCTGCGCCGTATCCCCGAGGACCACCGGGTCTGCTTCCAGCTGGAGACCGAGCTGTCCGCGGTCCGGCACGCCCGGTCGCTGATCCGCGACCCGCTCAAGCGCTGGGGCCTCGAGGACCTGATCGACACCACTGAGCTGCTCGTCTCCGAGCTGGTGACCAACGCGATCAAGTACGCCAACGGCGAGGTGCTGCTGCGGCTCATCCTCGAGCCCGACAGCCTCGGCTGCGAGGTGCACGACTCCTCCCCCGCGCTGCCCCGCGTGCTGCAGGTCGACAAGGACGCGGAGAACGGCCGCGGCCTGCACGTGGTGTCGCAGCTCGCGTCCCGCTGGGGCGCGCGCCGCACCACCGGGGGCAAGGTCGTCTGGTGCGAGCAGACCCTTCCGGCCGACGTCACCGAGGCGATGCTGGCGGCGCTGGGGATCCCCGCGGACGAGTCACCGGTCGCCGCCGCGACGATCTAGCTCACTCCACCGTCACGCTCTTGGCCAGGTTGCGGGGCTTGTCGATATCGCGGCCCAGCTTCGCGGCGGCGTGGTAGGCGAGGATCTGCAGCGGGATATTAAACAGGATCGGCTCGAGCTCGGGCTCGGCCCGCGGCACCCGGATCGTCGCGTCGGCCAGCCCGTCGGGGATGTCGGCGCTGGTCAGTGCGATGACCGGACCGCTCCGGGCCTTGATCTGCTCGATCGTGGAGATGTTCTTGGCGATCAGGTCGTCGGACGGGATGACCACCACGCTGGGCATGTCGGGCGAGATGAGCGCCAGCGGACCGTGCTTGAGCTCGCCCGCCTGGTAGGCCTCGGCGTGCACGTAGGAGATCTCCTTGAGCTTCTGCGCGCCCTCGCGGGCCACCGGCCAGCCGCGGACCCGGCCGATGAAGAACATGTGGTTCGCCTCGGCGAACCGGTGCGCGATCGCGGCGATCTCCTCCTCGCCGTCCAGGATGGCGGTCACCTGGGACGGGAGTTCCCGCAGCCCGTTGACGATACGCGCCCCGTTGGCGGCGGACAGGTCCCTGACCCGGCCTAGCAGCAGCGCCAGGAGGGCGAAGTTGACCGACATGTTAGTAAGCGCCTTGGTGGAGGCCACGGAGACCTCGGGGCCCGCGTGCAGGAAGATGCCGTGCCCGCACTCGCGCCCGATGGCGCTGCCGACGACATTGACCGCCCCCATGACCTGGCCGCCCTTGCGCTTCAGCTCTTGCACCGCCATCAGCGTGTCGCTCGTCTCGCCGGACTGCGAGACGGCGACATAGAGCGTTTCCGGGTCCACGACCGGGCTGCGGTAGCGGAACTCGCTGGCCGGCTCGGCGTCGGCGGGGATCCGGGCCAGCTCTTCGACCAGCGCCGCGCCCATCTGGCCGGCGTAGTAGGCGGAGCCGCAGCCGAGGAACTTGACCCGCTTGATGTTGCGCAGCTGGCGGGCGTCGAGGTTGACGCCGCCGAGCTTGGCGGTGGCGAACCGTTCGTCCAGGCGCCCCATCACCGCGCGGCGGATGGCGTCCGGCTGCTCGTGGATCTCCTTGCGCATGTAGTCGCTGAACGGGCCGAGCTCGTAGTCGTCGGCGTCGCCCTCCACCGTGGTCGGGGCCCGGTGACCGTCGCCGCCGGCCGAGCCGGTGAGCATCGTCGTGCGGTAGTCGGTCGCCTTGATCGTGGCGATCTCGCCGTCCTCCAGGTAGATAACCTGGCGGGTGTAGCGGACGAGGGCGGACACGTCGGAGGCGACGAACATCTCGCTCTCACCCAGCCCGAGCACGATCGGTGAGCCGTTGCGGGCCACGACGAGCTGGTCGGGGTTCTTGGTGTCGAGGAAGACGAGGCCGTAGGTGCCCTCGACGCTGCGCAGGGCGGCGGTCACCGCCGCCTCCAGGCTCAGCTCCTCGTTGGCGGCCAGCGCGATGCCGACCAGGTGCGCGAGCGCCTCGGTATCGGTGTCGGTGACGAACGTGACCCCGTCCGCGACCAGCTGGGCCCGCAGCGCCTCGGCGTTCTCGATGATGCCGTTGTGCACCACGGCGACCCGGTGGTGCACGTCGGTGTGCGGGTGCGCGTTGGTGTCGTTCGGCTCGCCGTGGGTGGCCCAGCGGGTGTGGCCGATGCCGATCGTGGCCTTGGTCGACTTGGCGTCCAGCCGGTCCCGCAGGTCCTGGACCCGGCCGGCCGTCTTGGTGACCTGCAGCCGGCCCCGGTGAACGACGGCCACGCCCGCCGAGTCGTAACCCCGGTACTCAAGCCGGTGGAGCCCCTCGACCAGCACCGGGGTCGCGTCCCGCTTGCCGACGTATCCCACGATTCCGCACACAGGCTGTCCTTTCCTAGCCGTAGATCATCCGCCGGAGTTGCCTCGTCGACGGGTCGGGCGCGCGAAACCGGCGGCCGCGCAGCTCGGCCGCGATCAGCGGCCAGATGTCGTCGTTCTTGCGGTTTTTGCTCCTGAGGTCCTGGTGGCGCGCGGCGACGTACTCTTCGACCGTCTGGCCGAAGTACGCCGTCACGTCCGCGACGACCCGGGACGCGGTCGCCTCGTCCAGCCCGGTGCTCCGGGCGACGTGGCGGACGAGATCCTGCGGGTACCGCGGGTATGAATCTTCCATAGCCGTCGCTATTGTGCCAGCCACCGGGCTTCACCACAACTTCCTGCCCGATTTCGGGCAGGAATTAGGCTGAATTGGACGGGAATGGTGGGATCAGGGGGCGAAGAGGGCGTGGGTGGCCTGGCGGCCGAGTTCCAGGGCCGCCGCGAGCATTCCCGGGTCGGTGGTCAGGCGGCTGACCGGCGGGGTCGAGGCGGGCGGGTAGACGACCACCGCCTTCCCCTCGGCTTCGGCGAGGGCGATACGGGCCCGGTCCGCCGCGGAACGGACGGGGCGGGTGAGCAGCGCCGTACGCAGGGCCGCGGACTCGTGGCGCAGCGTGGTACAAGTCAGCAGCCGGATCGCCCGAGGCGGCCGGGCGGCCCGGGCGTCCGGGTCTTCCCCGAAGTCCGGGCCGCCCGGCTCGGTCTCCGGGTCCGCGGTCTCCGACTCGAGCGGGCGGCGGGAGCGGAGCACCAGGATGTGGGTGGCGCCCTGGGCCAGCGGGGTGCGGAACGGGACGGACTCGGCCACGCCGGCGTCGTAGAAGCGCCTGCCGCGCAGCTCGACCGGCGGCCCGGCCAGGAAGGGCAGCGAGGCGCTGGCCCGCAGCGCCAGCCGCAGCTCGGCCGGATTGCCGATGAGCGGGCGCAGGTCGGTCGACTTGCCCGTCTCGGCATCCGTGCCGAGCGGGTGGTACTCCACCAGGCTGGCCAGCACCGAGGCGAAGTCCATGGGGAAGTCGCCTCGGTACAGGACCTCGACCAGCGTGCGCACGTCGACCACCGGACGGCCGCGCAGCAAGGCCGACCAGCGGATCAGGGTCCGCGCGTAGTCCGGGTCGGCCCAGCCCCGCAGCCCTTCCGGCGTCGAGCTGAGCAGCCAGGCCCCGGTGATCGCCCCGGCCGAGGACCCGTAGACCGCGTCGAACGCGGGCACCAGGCCGAGCTCGTGCAGGGCGAGGGCCATGCCGGCCGAGATCGTGCCGCGCATGCCGCCGCCCTCCACCGACAGCGCGACCCGGTGCGAGTCGGCCCGGTGACCAGGCCGGCTTCCGGTCCGGGCGCGCTCGTTCAGGATGTCCAGCAGCTCGGGCACGGTCAGGACCGCAGAGCGTGCAGCACCGCGGGCAGCTCGCCGTCGTGCAGCACGGTGAGCCGGTGGGTGGCCCGGGTGATGGCCACGTACAGGTCGTGACCGCCGTTCTCGGACTGAGCCAGGATGCCGGCCGGGTCGGCGACGATGACCCGGTCGAACTCGAGCCCCTTGGCCTGGGAGACCGACAGCAGCGCGGCCACCGAGTCCAGCGACTCGGGGCGGTCGCCCGGCACCGCCGCGGGCACCGCTGCCGCCAGGGCCGGGAGCAGGGCGTCGGGGGCGATGACGGCCAGCCGCCCGCCGTCCCGGCCGCCCAGCTCAGCCAGGTCGGCGCCGGCCTGGCCGGCCACCCCGGCGGCCAGGCCGCCCGCCGGGACCAGCACCGCGACCGGGCCGGTCCCCTCGGAGCGGACCGAGTCCGGCGGGCGCTCGCCCGGGGAGACGGAGGCGAGGACGTCGGCGGCGACGGTCATGATCTCGGACGGGGTGCGGTAGTTGACCGTCAGGCGCTCCTCCCGCCAGCGGCCGCCGACCAGCGGGGTCAGCATGTCCTTCCACGAGGTGGCCCCGGCGGGCGAGCCGGTCTGGGCCACGTCGCCGACCACGGTCATCGACCGGGCCGGGTTGCGCCGCAGCACCATCCGCCAGGCCAGCGCGGACAGTTCCTGGGCTTCGTCGATGATCACGTGACCGTAAGCCCAGGAGCGGTCGGCCTCGGCCCGTTCCGCGGTGGACAGCTCCGGTCCGTTGTCCCGGTTCCAGGCGGCGAGGGTCTCCGCGTCCACCATGCCGAGGTCGGCGATGCCGGTGATGTCGAGCACCTCGGCCGCGTACCTGGCCTCCAGGCGCTGGGCGCGCTCCAGTTCCCGGCGTGCCGCCCGCTGGGCCGAGTCGTCCACGCCGAGCAGTTCGGCGGCCTCGTCCAGCAGCGGCACGTCGGCCACGGTCCAGCGCGCCGGGTGATCCTGGCGAAGCAGCCGGGACCGTTCCTCGTGAGTCAGGGTGCTGCCGGCCGCGGACCGGATCGCCTGCGGCGACCCCAGCAGGCCGGCCAGCAGCTGCTGCGGGGTCAGCAGCGGCCAGAGTGCGTCCACCGCGTCGTAGACCCCGGGCTCGGCCCAGAGCCGCTCGCGGGCGTAGGGCAGGTCCTCGTCGTCGAAGGGCCGGTCCAGGGTTTGCGCCTCCGCCCGGGCGAGCTCGTTCAGCAGGTCGGTGACGAACAGCTTGCGCGCGACGTTGTGCGGCCGGCGGGTAGAGCGGGCCCGGTCGCGGGCGCGCAGCACCGCCTCCCGGCGCAGCGGGATACCGGTACCGCCGCCGGCGTCGACCGTGACGTCGTGCCCCGGGACCTGCTGCCGGTCGCGGACGGCCTGGGCGATGACGCGGATCATCCGCTCGTCCCCCTTGACCACGGCGGCGGGGTCGCGGGAGTCGGCCGCCAGCACACCGGGAAACAGGTCGCCGAGCGTGTGCAGCACCACGTCGGTCTCGCCCAGGGACGGAAGCACCTGGCCGATGTAGCGCAGGAACGTGGCGTTCGGCCCGATGACCAGGACGCCGCGGCGCTCCAGGGTGCGGCGGTGGGTGTAGAGCAGGTAGGCGGCGCGGTGCAGCGCGGCCACCGTCTTGCCGGTGCCGGGCCCGCCCTGCACCACCAGGACGCCGGGCAGGTCGGCCCGGATCACCCGGTCCTGCTCGGCCTGGATGGTGGCCACCACGTCGGCCATCCGGCCGGTGCGGGCGCTGCTGACCGCCGCGATCAGCGCGGCCTCGCCGGACAGGGTGCTCTTGTCCTCCTCGGACAGCTGGTCGAGGTCGAAGACCTCGTCGTCGACGCCGGTGACGGTGCGCTGGCGGGTGTAAACGTGGCGGCGGCGGACCAGTCCGACCGGGTTGCGCGGGGTCGCGGCGTAGAACGGGCGCGCGGCCGGGGCCCGCCAGTCAATCAGCTTCAGCTCGTAATCGTCATCCCGCAGCCCGATCCGGCCGATGTAAAGGGTGTCGCGCTGATCGTCATCGGTACGGCCGAAGCACAGGCCGCGCTCGGTCAGGTTCAGCTGGGCAATTCGCTTCTCGTGCTCGGTCGCGGCGACATCGCGCTCCAGCCGCGCCTGGTGCGTGCCGCCGGCGGTGCCCTGGGCGCGGACGCCGGACAATTGCCGCTCGCTGCGCGCCCGGGCCTGGTCCAGCAGCCCGTAAAGCATCGTCACGTATTCTTGCTCCGCCGCCAGGGCGGCGGCGTAGCCAGTTGCTGCCCCGTGACTATCGGCATCGCTTTCCTCAGAGCTTTGCGCAGAGCCTTCCGCAGTGTCCTCTACCGGGTCCTCTACCGGGTCCTCTACCGGGCTTTTCACCGACGGCTCGGAATCCGTTTGACGAATTGCCATAATGATTGATATACTCCTGGAAGCCGGTGACCACTGGCTTTTTTTATGCCCGGACAGAGTTAATAACTCTACCACGGCTGCATTTCGTCCTCGCTACCGTAATTCCCGGGCGGCGCCACCGCGGCCGGTGCTACCTCCGACCTCGTGCTACCGCGGGCGGCCTGCCTAGGATAGGGAGCCGGGAGGAGCTGACCATGGCCGAGCGCATCAAAATTACCGGGCCCGCCGAGGAACGGCACGTTGAGATCCTGACCCCGAGGGCGCTGGAGCTGCTGGTCAGCCTGCACGATGCCCTCGGCGGCCGCCGGGCCGAGGCGCTGGCCGCCCGCCGGTCGCGGCAGGCGCAGCTGTCGGGCGGCGCGCTGCTGGACTTCCTCCCGGAGACCGCGGACATCCGCGCCGACGCCTCGTGGCGGGTGGCCCCGCCCGCGCCCGGGCTGGCGGACCGGCGGGTGGAGATCACCGGGCCGACCGACCGCAAGATGACGGTCAACGCGCTCAACTCGGGCGCCAACGTCTGGCTGGCCGACTTCGAGGACGCCAACACCCCGTTGTGGTCCAACATGATCGAGGGGCAGCTCAACCTCAAGGACGCGCTCGACCGGACGATCGACTTCACCGCCGTCGACGGCAAGTCGTACGCGCTGCGCCCGGACGAGGGCCTGGCGACCATCGTGGTCCGGCCGCGCGGCTGGCACCTGGACGAGAAGCACCTCCTCATCGACGGGCGGCGCGCGTCGGGCAGCCTCACCGATTTCGCGCTCTACTTCACCGCCTGCGCGCAGCGCCAGGTCGACAAGGGCAAGGGACCGTACTTCTACCTCCCCAAGCTGGAGTCCCACCTCGAGGCGCGGCTCTGGAACGACGCGTTCAACCTGGCCCAGGACTTCCTCGGCATCCCGCGGGGCACGATCCGGGCCACCGTGCTGATCGAGACCATCCCGGCCGCCTTCGAGATGGAGGAGATCCTGTACGAGCTGCGCGAGCACAGCGCCGGCCTGAACGCGGGCCGCTGGGACTACCTGTTCTCGATCATCAAGAAGTTCCGGACCCGGGGCCGGGACTTCATGCTGCCCGAGCGGAACGCCGTCACGATGACCGCGCCCTTCATGCGCTCCTACACCGAACTGCTCGTCTCCACCTGCCACCGGCGGGGTGCCTTCGCGATGGGCGGCATGGCCGCGTTCATCCCGTCGCGGCGCGACGCCGAGGTCAACCGGATCGCGCTGGACAAGGTCCGTGACGACAAGACCCGCGAGGCGGGCGACGGGTTCGACGGCTCCTGGGTGGCGCACCCCGACCTGGTGCCGGTGTGCAAGGAGGTCTTTGACGCCGTGCTCGGGGCCAAGCCGAACCAGCTCGACCGGCAGCGGCCGGACGTGTCCGTGGCCGCGGCCGACCTGCTGGCGGTGTCCAAGACCCCCGGCGGGATCACCGAGGCCGGGCTGCGCAGCAACATCTCCGTCGCCCTGCAGTACCTGGCCGCCTGGCTCACCGGGAACGGCGCGGTCGCGATCTTCAACCTGATGGAGGACGCCGCCACCGCGGAGATCGCCCGGTCCCAGATCTGGCAGTGGGTACACAACGGGGTCATCCTGGACGACGGCCCGCTCGTGACAAAGGACGTCGTCGAGCGCATGATCGATGAGGAGCTCGGGAAGATCCACCAGACCGTCGGGGTGAGCTTCGACACGGCCACCTACGGGCAGGCGGTCGCGCTGTTTACCGAGGTCGCGCTGGCGGACACCTTCGCCGAGTTCCTCACGCTGCCGGCGTACGAACGCATGCCGTAGAAAGGGGCGGAGCCCATGGGCGACACAGCGACCGTTACCAGCAGGACTCCGGCCGCCGCGGGGGCCGCCGCCGCGGCGGCGCTCGCGCCGGAGCTGCGGAAGATCTGCGGCCCGGCCGACGTGCTCACCGACCCGCTTGAGCTGCGGACCTACGAATGCGACGGACTGACCTCGCACCGCACCGTGCCCGCACTGGTCGTGCTGCCCGAGTCCGCGGACGAGGTCGCCGCGGTCGTGCGGGCCTGCGCCCGGGCGGGCGTGCCGTTCGTGGCCCGGGGCAGCGGCACCGGCCTGTCCGGCGGCGCCGTGCCGCACGCCTCCGGGGTGCTGATCGTGCTGTCCCGGATGCGCCAGATCCTGGAGGTCGACCCGGTCGCCCGGCGGGCGGTGGTCGAGCCGGGCGTGACCAACCTGTCGGTGACCGAGGCGGCCCGCCCTTACGGGCTGTTCTACGCCCCCGACCCGTCGTCGCAGGTGGTCTGCTCGGTCGGCGGGAACGTGGCCGAGAACTCCGGCGGCGCGCACTGCCTCAAGCACGGGTTTACCGTCAACCACGTACTCGGCCTGGAGATCGTCACCCCGGCGGGCGAGCTCACCTGGCTCGGCGACGGCACCGGCGTCGCCTTCGGGTACGACCTGCTCGGCGCGTTCACCGGCTCCGAGGGCACCCTGGGCATCGTCACCAAGATCATCGTCAAGCTGACCCCGGCGCCCGAGGTGGTGCACCTGGTGCTGGCCGCCTACGACTCCCTGGAGGCGGGCGGGCGCGCGGTCACCGGCATCATCGCCGCCGGGATCGTGCCCGCGGCGATCGAGATGATGGACGCGCTGTCCATCGAGGCGGCCGAGGCGGCGGTGCACTGCGGCTACCCCGAGGGCGCCACGGCGGTCCTGCTGGTGGAGCTGGACGGGCCCGCGGCCGAGGTCGAGGCGGAGCTGGCCACGGTGCGGGCCCTCTGCGAGCGGGCCGGGGCCCGCGAGGTCCGGGAAGCCGACGACCCGGTGCAGCGGGCCGGTATCTGGGCCGGGCGCAAATCGGCCTTCGCCGCGGTCGGCCGGCTCTCCCCGGCCTACATCGTGCAGGACGGGGTGGTGCCGCGCACCGCCCTGGGCGACGTGCTGGCCAAGATCGCCAAGCTGTCGGCCGACTCCGGCATCCGGGTGGCGAACGTCTTCCACGCCGGCGACGGGAACCTGCACCCGCTGGTGCTCTACAACGACGCCGTGCCGGGTGAAGCGGAACGGGCGGAGGCGGTCTCCGGGGCGATCCTGGACACCTGCATCGAGTACGGCGGGTCGATCACCGGCGAGCACGGCGTCGGGGTAGACAAGTCCAAGTACATGCCCAAGATGTTCAGCGCCGACGACCTGGACACCATGCAGCTGCTCCGCTGCGCGTTCGACCCGGCGGCGCTGTGCAACCCGGGCAAGGTCTTCCCCACCCCGCGGCTGTGCGGCGAGGTGCCGGGTCACCACCGGGGGCCCGGCCCGGCTGCGCCTGCGGTTCCCGGCGCGGAGATCTTCTGATGCCATCCGGAACGGGTCCGGCTTCCCCCGCAGGCCCGCGCGTCGCTGAGATCCCGGTGCTCAAGAAGGCGCTGGCCGAAGCCTGCGACGACGTGCGCGAAGCCGGAGACAGCGAGGCACTGACGGCGCTGACGGCGTCGCCGGCGTCGACGCGGGAGGCAGCGGCCGTCATGCGGGTCGCGGCTGACCACGAGCTGGCCGTACTGGTGCGCGGCGGCGGGTCCCGGCTGTCCTGGGGCGTCCCGCCGTCCCGGTGCGACCTGGTCGTCGCCACCACGCGGATGTCCGGCGTGCTCGAGCACGCGGCGGGCGACCTGGTCGCCCGGGTCGCGGCCGGGGCCCGGATGGGCGACGTGGCGGCCGTGCTGGCCCGCGCCGGGCAGGAGATCGCGCTGGACGTGCCGGCGGACGCGACCGCCGGCGGGGTGGTGGCGTCCGCGCTGGCCGGGCCGCGGCGGCTGCGCTACGGGACGCCGCGCGACCTGCTGATCGGGATCACGATCGTGCGGGCCGACGGGACGGCGGCGAAATCGGGCGGCAAGGTGGTCAAGAACGTGGCCGGCTACGACCTGGGCAAGCTGTTCGCCGGGTCCGCGGGGACCCTGGGCCTGATCACCGAGGTCACCTTCCGGCTGCACCCGCTGCCCGCCGCCCGCGCCTACGTCACCGCCGAGTACCTGGCCGCCGGGGTAGCCTGCGACGCGATCGCGGCGGCGGCGAACTCTCCGCTGGTCGCCTCCGCGG
>DASWUW010000162.1:0-3143 GCA_036406335.1 Trebonia sp. | reverse complement strand
ACGGGCCGGCCGTGGCGGCCGAGGCGGCGGCCGCGGCCCGCTCGCGGCAGCGGCTGAGCGAGCTCAGCGGACCGGTCCACCTGACCGTGGTGTGGGCCATGTACGGCGAGACGGGCCGCATGGTCCCCCGCGCGGCGCACCCGCACGGAGAGGACTTCGTCCGGGCCAAGGTCCGCCAGCTGGACTGGCTGACCGACGGCCTGCCCGGTGTCACCTGGAGCATCATCGCCTGCGACGACGGCTGCCCGGACCAGCCTTCGAGCGCCGACCTGATGACCGACATCGCCGCCGCCGAAGGCTACCCGCGGGAAGGCCACCGCAGCGTCACGGTGATCAGGCTGGCCGACATCATCGACAGCGACACGACGATCAGCCCCGCCTTCGATCAGCTGGTCTCGACCGGCCAGTCCCGCAAGGGCGGGTCGATCCTGGCCGGGCTGGCCGCCGCGGTCGAGGCCGGCCCGGCCCAGCCGGGCGGCGGCGGCCGTCACGTGGTCTGTTACACCGACGCGGACCTGTCCGCGAACCTGGCCCAGCTGGGCTCGCTGGCGGCGCCGGTGGTGGCCGGCGACCAGGTGGTGGGCGGGCTCGGCCAGCGCTACGGACTCCCGGGGGCGGTGCTGGTCAAGGCCAGCGGGCCGGTCACCGAGCCGGAAAGCACCGGCGGCAAGCCTGACAAGATCATCGTCTTGTTCCGCCATTTCGTCCGGGTCATGCTCATCCCGTCCCTGGGGCACGTGCTCGACACCCAGGCCGGCTTCAAGGTCTTCGACGGGGCCGCCCTCGGCCCGGTCCTCCCGCAGATGACCTCCTTCAACGAGACCTTCGACATCGAGTTGCTCATCCATCTCGCCCAGTGCTACGGGTCACCGGCCCTGGCGGTCGAGCCGGTCGTCTTCACCGAGGACTTCGCCGCGTCGAACTTCCCCTCCGTCGACCCCGGGGCCCGCCACCTGGCGATGGTGCGCCAGATCGTGGATATCTACGACCGGTTCGTCGCGACCACCGCCCCGGTCACCGGTGAGGCGGCCGACCTGCTCGCCCTGGTCAGGACGCTCGAGCTCGACGACTACGTGGCCTTGATCGAGCAGCTGCGCGCCGAGGACCAGGGTGACCCGACCCTGTTCGACCGGCGCTGGCCGGTGCGGCACCTGCGTGACCTCCTCGGATAACCTGGTCGTGCTATTGCGGCAGGTCGGCGGGATGCGCTCAGCCGCCGCGAACGAGCGACTTGACGAAAGGCTGGCCGTTTCCGTGTCTGCTTCTGCTGAGGTCACCGCACCGCAAGGGCTCGACCGCCGCCTCGACCGCAAACTCGGCAGCATCGCCGGGGGCCGGTACACACCGGATGATTTCGTGATCGCGGACGCCAAGGACGCGGACATGGCGTTCGGGCTGAGGTGCGCGGGACCGGCGGCCAGTACCGCCGGCGGCCCGGCCCGGTACCAGACGCGCGGCGACTACCTGGCCGCGATGCGCGCCCTGGCCGCTCAGGGCGAACTCGACATCGTGCTGACCTCGGCTTCCAACGGGCAGCGGCTGGCCGCGGACGGCTCGCTGCGGGACGAGACCCTGGCCATCCGGGGCAACGACACGACGGACATCTGGAACAACCGCGGCGGCCGCTACCCCTCGGCGCCGTCGCGCCCGTTCCGTACGGCCGACCTCACCGCCATCCGGCCGTTCTGCGACCTGGTGCTGTACTCCATGACGTTCAACAACATCCTGGAATACGACCTGGCCACGCTGGAAGCGTACGGCCGGTTCCGGGCCGAGGCGGCGGCGCTCGGCATCCGGCACTTCCTCGAGGTCTTCAACCCCAACGCGGCCGCCGACCTGGCCCCCGAACAGGTCGGGGCGTTTGTCAACGACTCGATCGTGCGGGCCCTGGCGGGGATCACCGCCGAGCAGCGGCCGCTGTTCCTGAAGGTGGTCTACAACGGCGCCGACGCGATGACGGAGCTGGCTGAATACGATCCGTCCGTGGTGGTCGGCATTCTCGGCGGATCGGCGGGCACCACCCGGGATACCTTCGAGCTGCTGCACCGGGCCGAGCAGCACGGCGCCCGGGTCGCCCTGTTCGGGCGCAAGATCCAGCAGGCGGAGTCGCAGCTGGACCTGGTCGGCCTGATGCGGCCCGTGCTGCGCGGCGAGTCGAGTCCGGCGGACGCCGTCCGCGCTTACCACGAGACCCTCGCCGGGGCCGGTCTCGCTCCCCGCCGCACGCTCGAGGCCGACCTCGAGGTGACCGACCCCGTGCTGCGGGCCGAATGAGCGATCTCGCTCAGCGTGGAGCGGGGATCTTGTGCGCGGGATCAATCGTCGTCGACGTGGAAAAGGTGATCGACCGCTATCCAGCCCTAGACCACCTCGCCATGATCGAGGACCTGTCCCTGAGCACCGGCGGGCCCGCCCTCAACATGGCAGCGGACTTGCGCCAGCTCGGGGCGGCCTTCCCGATCGGGATAGCCGGCGCCGTCGGTGACGACGCGCACGCCGCCTTCATCCTGGCCGAGTGCGCGCGGCTGGGCATCGGCACCGCCGGAGTCCGCCGGCTGGCCGGGGCGGTGACCTCATTCAACGACATCATGGTCGAGCGGGACGGCGGGCGGCGGACCATGTTCCTGCACAACGGGGCCAATGCGCTGTTCGACGGCTCGGGCACCGAGCTGCCGCCCTCGGCCACGCGCATCCTGCACGCGGGCGCCCCCGGCATTCACCCGCTGATGGACCAGCGGCGGCCCGACGGGGGTAACGGCTGGTCGGCCCTTCTCCAGCGCGCGCAGGGCGCCGGGCTGCACACCAACCTGGAGCTAGTCAGCCTCGAGCCCGACCGCATCGCCGAAGTGGCCGCCCCCTGTCTGCCGTACCTGGACAGCATCGTGGTCAACGAGATCGAGGCCGGCGCGCTGACCGGCATCGACGCGCCCGTCCCGACCGCCGACGGGCCAGTGGACTGGCCGGCGCTGGAGGCGATGGCCTCATCGCTGGTCGAGCGGGGCGTGTCGGTACTAGCGGCGGTGCATTTCCCGGCCGGCTGCGTTGCCGCCGCTCCCGGGGGCCGCACCTGGCGGCAGGGCTCAGTCCGGCTGCCCCGCGAGCAGGTCCGCAGCACGAACGGCGCGGGCGACGCCTTCGCGGCG
>DASWUW010000161.1:0-3734 GCA_036406335.1 Trebonia sp. | reverse complement strand
GACGGTGCCCTTGCCGATCTCCGCGCGTCGGGCCACGTCCTCGATCGTGACCTTGCGGTAGCCGAACGCGAGCAGGAGGTCGCCGGCGGCGTCCAGGATGCGCGACTCGCGGCCGTGCTCCACGACAACCTCCGACTTCTGACCAGTTTTTGTATCTGGTCAACGGTCACGGTACTCGCGCGCAGGCGCCGTCAAGCCCGTGAGGTCGACCCGGGGCGCCCTGCCGGTGTTTCCACCGGTGGGTTTCCCCGAGCCGCCTCCCGCACCCGCCGTGCCCGTTTCCGAGCAACGGGCGCTCCACAAGTCCCGTCATGGTCGTGTGGTTCCTCATCCCGCGACCGGCCACGGAGTCGGGATCGCTGTTCCCCGGTATCGATACAGTGTCGTGCGCACCTTTGCCGGGTTGAACAGCTGCCTTTCCTTCGTGCTCTGGCCACCATCCGTCCGCGCAGTAGCGGCGGCGGAGATCCTTCCATGTGATCCGGCGGTGTTAGCGGCGCAACCATCCGATCACCCGGGCCCAGGTGTAGGTGCTCAGGTAGGCGAAGGTGGCGCTCGACACGCCGGGCCGCAACCCGCCAGGCCACGCTGGTGCAGAACGCGATCGACAGCAAGGTCGACGGGATCGCCGTCACCGTGACCCAGGCCGACGCCGTGGCCCGGTCGCCCAGAAGGCCGTGCAGGCGGGGCCACAACTGCCGAAACGGCGCAGGCGGACCTGGTGAGCGTGAAGGTCTCGTCGTGAGAATGGCATCGTGACCGACAACGAGATCGAGCTCCGTGGCCACCGCACCCGGCTCGTCGACGACGGAGCGGGTAGTCCGCTGGTGCTCGTCCACGGGACACCGTTCGACCTCGGGTCGTGGGACCCGCTGGTCGCGGCCCTGGCCGGGCGTCGGACGGTTCGATACGACGTGCGGGGGCACGGGTCGGCGAAGGGCGTCCCGGTTCCGGGGGTGGCCGAGCTCGTGGCCGATCTGTTCGCGGTGCTGGACCGGCTCGACCTGGCCGCGGCGCACCTTGTCGGGCACTCGTGGGGTGGCGAGATCGTGCTCCGCGCCGCGCTCGACCATCCGGAACGGGTCTCCCGGCTGTCGCTGGTCTGCACCCGGGCGGCGCCGTTCCCGTCCTTCCACACCGTCGCGGACGGGCTGCGGGACGGCACCGCCGACCGGACGGCCTCGCTCGCCCGGTGGTTCGGCGCCGCGGAGCTCGCGCGGGCGGACCCGCTCGTCGCGAGCATCCGCGCGCAGCTTGTGGATGCCGACACTCCGGCCTGGGCGGCGGCGTTGGATATGATCGCCGCCTTCGACGTGCTCGGCGAGTTGCCGACGCTCGCCGTGCCGGTGGACGTCGTTGCCGCGGAGCACGACGGCGTCGGTACCGCGGAGCACATGGCCCGCATCGCGGAGACGGTGCCGCGCGGCACCTTCCAGGTCGCGCCGGGGGCGTACCACCTGCTCCCGCTGCAACGTCCGGAGTTCGTCGCAGCGGCGTTGCAGGCAGGTTGAAGAAGGGGGGTCGAGGGTCCTGACCATGAACTCGACGACCTCGCTCTCCGTCCACCGCCCCGGTGATGCCGCTTACGACGCGGCCTGCGCGGGCTTCGACCTGTCGGCGGTCCCGACGCCCGACCTGGCGGTGTCCGCGACCTCGGAGGCGGACGTCGCCGCCGCGGTGCGCTACGCCGCAGACCGGGACCTGCCGATCAGTGTGCGGGCCACCGGCCACGGCACGGTCCCGCTCGCGGACCGCGGCGTCCTGATCGACACCCGCGGCCTGTCGTCGGTGACGGTCGACGCGGGGGCCCGCACCGCCGTTGTCGGGGCGGGGGTGAAGTGGACCCGAGTGCTCGCGGAGTCCGGCCCGCTCGGGCTGTCCCCGCTCTGCGGTTCGTCGTCGGACGTCGGGGCCGTCGGGTACACCCTCGGCGGCGGCCTCGGTCCGCTCGGCAGGCGGCACGGCTGGTCCGCCGACCACGTCCGACGGTTCCGGCTGGGCACCGCGGCGGGCGAGGTCCGGGAGGTCAGCGCCGACACTGATCCGGAGCTGTTCTGGGGGCTGCGCGGTGGCGGTGGCGGCTTCGGGGTCGTGACCGAGATGGAGATCGACCTCGAGCCGGCGGCGGACCTCTACGGCGGCGCCCTGTACCTGCCCGGCGAGGCCGCACCCGAGGTGCTCGCCGAGTTCGCCCGGGCCACCGCGGCGGCACCCGACGAGCTCAGTCTCTCGGTCGCGTTCCTGACTTTCCCCGGGATCGATGCAGTGCCCGCGCCGCTGCGCGGCCGGTTCGTCTCGGACCTGCGGGTGACCTACCAGGGCGACCGCGGCGAGGCGGAGGCGTTGATCGCCCCGTTCCGCGCGATCGCCTCCCCGTTGCTGGACACCGTGCGGCCGCTGCCGATCACCGAGCTGAGCACGGTCCACAACGACCCGGTGCACCCGCAGCCGGTCCGCAGCGGCAGCGCCGTCCTCCCGCAGTCCGCCGGGGAGGTGGGCCGGATCCTGCTTGACGAAATCCGCGCGACCACCCCGTACATGCTGGAGGTGCGCCACCTCGGCGGAGCGCTCGTACGGCCCGCAGGGGTCGACAACGCGGTCGGCCACCGCGCCGCCCCGTTCAGCCTCTTCACCTCGGCCTATCCGGGGCCGAAGATCGACGCGGCCGCCGACCTGCAGGCCGCGCTATACCGGAGGCTGGCCCCCTGGACCGGGGGCCGGGTCCTTTACAACTTTGCTGCCGGGCCCGTCGATCTCCACGCCTGTTTCGACGAGCCCACGGCCACGCGGCTGAGGGCGCTGAAGCAGGATCTGGACCCGCAGAACCTCCTCCGGTACACCGTGGCCACCATCCTGTGAGGTGCGCCACATGCATGTCCCGCTCACCCCGGGTGAGAGCAAGTTCACGGAGGGCGGACGGGGAGGGCGATGTCGGGAGAGCTGCGCTTCCGCGACCTGGGCCCGTTGGAGATCGAGCGGGCCGGTGAGGTCCGGTTGGTCGGTGCCGCCCGCCTGGAGTCGGCGTTGGCCCTGCTGTTGATCCACTCAGATCACACCGTCGGCGCGGACAGGCTCGCCGAGGCGATCTGGGGGGACGACGGCGTTGAGCGGTCCGCGGCGACCCTCGACTCGCACGTCTTCCGGTTGCGCAGGCTGCTCGAGCCCGCCCGGGCGCCCGGCGCGGCGCCGTCGGTGCTGCTGCGGGATCCCAGCGGCTTCCGGCTGGTCATCGACACCGACCGGATCGACTCGGTCCGGTACGCCGCGCTGGCCGCGGAGGCCGGTGAGCTCCTCGCCGCTGGCGACGCCGCCGCCGCGCTGGAGCGTGCCGAGGTCGCTCGCGCGCTGTGGCGGGGACGGCCCTACGGAGCGGTCGCCGACCAGGGCTGGGCCCGCGCCGCGGTCGCCCGGTTGGAGGAGATCCACGGCAGACTGCGCGAGACGCACGTCGGGGCCTTGCTCGGCACCGGCGCAGTGGATCGGGCCCTGGTCGAGCTGGAGACCGCACTGGAGGAGGAGCCGCTGCGGGAGCGGCTTTGGCTGCACCGGATGGTCGCGTACCGTGCCGCAGGCCGCCGATCGGACGCCTTGGCCGCCTACACCGCGGCCCGCGCGGTCCTGGTCGACGAGCTGGGCATCGAACCCGGTGCCCAGCTGCGTGGGTTGCACCGGGACCTGCTCCGTGAGGATCCACTCGCCGAGCCGAAACCGGACGCGCGGCCCGAACCCGCCGT
>DASWUW010000160.1:0-5220 GCA_036406335.1 Trebonia sp. | reverse complement strand
AGTTGTCCAGCAGCGACCACACGTAGTACCCGGCCAGGGTGGCGCCGTCCCGGGCGGCCCGGGCGGCGGCGGCCAGGTGCAGGTGCAGGAACTTGACCCGCTCCAGGTCGTTGACCTCGCCGGCGGGGTTGACGTAGTCCTCGGCCGCGCAGCCGTTCTCGGTGATGTACAGCGGCAGGCCCGAGGTGTCCTTGGACAGCCGCAGCAGCAGCTCGTAGAGGCCGTCCGGGTCGATGAGCCAGCCCATCGGGGTCTGCTCCATGCCGTCCGGGCTGTAGTGCACCACGTCGCCCTCGATGCCGAGCATCGGCCGTTCCTCGCCCCGGCGGAGGTCGTCCGGGTCGCCCGCCCGCAGGTGCTCGGGCTGGTAGTAGTTCACCCCGAGGAAGTCCAGGGGCGCCGCGATGGTCTCCATGTCGCCGTCGAGGATCAGGTCGGCGGGCGGCAGGATGACGGCCGGGGCGTGCTCCGGGTAGCGGCCGTGCAGCAGCGGATCGAGGAAGATCCCGTTCATCACGGCGTCCGCCGCCAGGCGGGCCCGCTCCAGCGTCTCGCTGGCACCGGCCGCGATCCGTACCGGGGTCAGGTTGAGGGTGATGCCGACCTCGGCGCCGGGGACCGCGGCGCGGACCGCGGCGGCGCCGAGCCCGTGGCCGAGCAGCAGGTGGTGGGTGACCGCGGCGGCGACCGCGTTGTCGGTCAGCCCCGGGGCGTGCACGCCGATGCGGTGCCCGTTGTGCGCCACCACCAGCGGCTCGTTCAGGGTGATCCAGCGGCCGACCCGGTCGCCCAGGGCCTCGGCGACGACCGCGGCGTAGTCGGCGAACCGGTACGCGGTGTCCCGGGCGGCCCAGCCGCCGCGGTCCTGCAGGGCCTGCGGCAGGTCCCAGTGGAACAGCGTGGCGGCGGGCGCGATCCCGCGCTCGGCCAGCGCGTCCAGCAGCCGCTGGTAGTAGTCGAGCCCGGCCTGGTTCAGCGCCCCGCCGCCGTCGGGGAAGATCCGCGGCCAGGCGACCGAGAACCGGTAGGCGGACAGGCCCAGGGAACGCAGCAGGTCGGCGTCCTCCGGGTAGCGGTGGTAGGAATCGCACGCGGTGTCGCCGGTGTCACCGCCGCGCACCTTGCCCGGCGTCCGGCTGAACGTGTCCCAGACCGAGGCACCGCGTCCGTCCGCGCTGGTGGCGCCCTCGATCTGGTAGGCAGCCGTCGCCGCACCCCAGGTAAACCCCGGGGGCAGTGCGAGTGCCTCGCCTGCCGGCGTGACATTGCTCATGTTTCCTCCTTGACGCGACCCTTTGCGGGGTTTAGCGTAAGCGCTTACATCGCCGGTTGTAAACGCTTACATTTGGAGCAGGTTACCTAGTGGTTACGCTCTATGACGTCGCCCGCCGGGCGGGGGTGTCGATCGCCACCGTCTCCCGGGTCCTGCACGGGCAGGAGCCGGTGCGGGAGACTACCCGGGCCCGGGTGCGCGCGGCGATCGAAGAGCTTGGCTACGTGCCCGACGGCGCCGCCCAGTCCCTGGCCCGCAGCCGCAAGGACGTGATCGGCCTGGTCTGCGTAGAGCACACCGGGCTCGAGCCGAACCAGTACGACATCGAGTCGATGAGCCTGCTTTTCTACGACGAGGTCATGCGCGGGGTCGAGGCCCGGATCCGGGATCTCTCCTGGTCGCTGCTGATCACCTTCCTCCGCGAGGACGATAACAGCGGGGTCACGCTGCCGCAGGACGGCCCGGTCGCCTCCCGCCTGCTCGCCCTGTCGGGCAAGGTGGACGGCCTGCTGATCGGCGAGGGCGTGGTCCCGTCGCAGGTGCTGACCCGGATCGCCAAGCGGGTGCCGGTAGTGGTGGTCGCGGGCGACACGGCCCAGCGCGGCGTGGACGTGGTCTCCTCGGACAACTGGTCGGGGGCCCATGCCCTGGTGGAGCACCTGGTGGCGGTGCACGGCAGACGCCGCCTGTTCCACGTCGACGGGCCGTCCACCGCGCCCGACGCCGGGGCCCGGCGGCTCGCCCTGCACGCGGTCATCGACGCTCACCCGGGCACGGTGCTGACCGGGACGTTCCGCGGGCGGTTCACCGTGCACAGCGGCCAGGAGGCGGCCGAACGGCTGCTGGCCGACACCCGCGCCGCCGGCCGGCCGCTGCCCGACGCGATCGTCTGCGCCAACGACCAGATGGCCATCGGCATGGTGCGCACGCTGACCGCGTGCGGGGTCCGCGTCCCGGAAGAGACGGCGGTCGTCGGCTTTGACGACATTTTCCCCGCCGGCCTCACCGACCCGCCGCTGACCACGGTGCACCAGCCGATGCGCAAGGTCGGCGAGCGCGGCTGCGACCGGCTCCTCGAGCTGATCGCCGACCCGGCCCTCCGGCCCCGGATCGAGGTGCTTCCGGCCGAGCTCGTGCTCCGGTCGAGCTGCGGCTGCCCGTCCGGAACGGTGACCCGGCAGCAGGTCGCCACCATTGCCCAGCGAAAGGCCCCGAACACGGATAAGCTGCCCTCTCCGATGCCCCGTGTGGCGTCGGTCACACTCTCGGATTACGCGGCCAGCCCGATCCGCCTGCCGGGCCGGGCCGGCCTGGGCGCCGACCTGAACCCTGCGGCCGGCCTGGCCGCCGACCTGAACCCCGCGGCCGGCCTGGCCAACGGCGAGATCACAGAAAGGTAGGCGGAAGGCATGTCGTTCCTACTCCGCCGCGTGGCCTTCTACGTGGTGGCGGCCTGGGTGGCGATCACCGCCAACTTCTTTATCCCACGCGCGATGCCGGGCAACCCGGTCCAGCTGATCATCTCCCAGCATCCGGGCCTGACGTCGGATGCGATCAAGAGCATCGAGCTGCAGCTCGGCGGCGTCCTGGCCCATGGTTCGCTCTGGTCTCAGTACGTGACCTACCTGGGGCACGTCTTCACCTTCAACTTCGGGCCCGACATCGCCAACTACCCCACGCCGGTCTCCACCCTGCTGGGGCAGGCGATCCCGTGGACCCTGACCCTGGTCGGCCTCGCGACGGTGATCGCCTTCGTGCTCGGGACCGGCCTCGGCATCCTGGCCGGCTGGCGGCACGGCGGCTGGCTGGACCGGTCGCTCCCCGCGCTGATGTTCCTGCAGGCCGTGCCCTACTTCTTTCTCGCCCTGGTGCTGGTCGACGTGATCGGCGTCAAGCTGCACTGGCTGCCGACCGGCACCGGGTTCGACGGCGCGAACAGCTCGCCCGGCTGGAACCTGGCCTTCATCGGCAGCGCCCTCCAGCATGCCGTCCTGCCCGCGTTCACCATCGTGATCACCTCGGTCGCGGGCTGGATGCTGCAGATGCGCAACGTCATGATCACCACGATCAGCGAGGACTACGTGGTCGCCGCCCAGGCCAAGGGCCTGCCAAGCCGGCGGGTGGTCTACACCTACGCGGCCCGCAACGCGCTGCTGCCCCAGCTGCAGGGCTTCGGCCTGGCGATCGGGTTCGTGGTCTCCGGCGCGCTGGTGATGGAGATCGTCTTCGCCTACCCGGGTATCGGGCTGCTGCTGCTCAACGCGGTCTCCTCCGACGACTTCCCGCTAATGCAGGCGATCTTCCTGGTGATCGTCTTCACCGTGCTGATCGCCAACTTCATCGTCGACCTGATCATCGTCTTCATCGATCCCCGGGTGCGGGGAAGGGAGGTCGCCCGATGAGCGCCCTCGCCCGACTATGGCGGAACCTGCCGCTCAAGGCCAAGATCGGCGCCTACCTCTTCGCCTTCTTCATCCTCGCCGCGGTCATCGGCCCGCAGGTGGTGCCGTACGACCCGTCGTACGCCAACCCGGACCCGGCCCTGCTGATGGGCCACCCGTCCGTCCAGCACCTGCTCGGCACGACCCAGTCCGGCCAGGACGTCCTGTCCCAGATGCTGTTCGGCGTCCGGCTGACGATCGAGCTGGCGCTGATCGTCGGGGTGATCGCCACCGCGCTGTCGGTAATCGTCGGGGTGACCTCGGCCTTCCTCGGCGGCGCCTGGGACGAGTTCCTCTCCCTGGTCAGCAACGTGTTCCTGGTAATCCCGGCCCTGCCGCTGCTGATCCTGCTGCTCGGCTACCTGCCGGGCCGGGGCCAGACGCCCACCATCATCGTGCTGAGCGTGCTCGGCTGGCCCTGGGGCGCCCGGGTGATCCGGGCGCAGACGCTGACGATCCGCAACCGCGATTTCGTGGCCGCCGCCCGCGAGTCCGGCGAGAAGAGCTGGCGGATCATCGTCATGGACATCATCCCCAATGAAGTCAGCCTCATCGCCGCCAGCTTCGTCAACACGGTGCTGTACGCGATCGGCGCCTCGGTCGCGCTCGCGTTCATCGGCCTGACCGACCTCAACACCTGGTCACTCGGCACCATCCTCTACTGGGCCCAGAGCCAGGACGCGCTGCAGTCCGGGGCCTGGTGGTGGTTCGTGCCGCCGGGCCTGGCGGTGGCGCTCATCGGTACCTCCCTGGTGCTGCTGAACACCGGGATCGACGAGCTCGGCAACCCCCGGCTGCGCGCCTCGCGGGGCGCCGCGAAGATCGCCGGCCGCCGGGTGTGGCCGACCGACCCGACCCCGGTGCTTCCCCAGCCCGGCGCCGGCCGCGGCCGGGTCCGGTCGTTCGCGCACTCCTTCTCGCGCCAGTCCATCCTTGACGAGACCCCAGCCGGAGGTGAGCTCCGATGAGCCCCATCCTGGAGATCAGGGACCTGTCGGTCGCGTACCGGACCCCCAGTGGTGACGTGCGCGCCGTCGAGCGGGTAAACCTCGAGCTGAACGCCGGCGAAGTGGTCGGCCTGTGCGGCGAGAGCGGCTCGGGCAAGTCCACCCTCGCCTACGGCGCGACCCGGCTGCTCCGCCCGCCCGCCGTGGTCACCAGCGGCCAGGTGCTCTACCGGGGCCGCCGGATCACCTCCGGCGGCGACCCGGTCGACCTGCTGGCGATGAACCACCGGGAACTGCACCACATGCGCTGGCGGGAGATCTCGATCGTCTTCCAGAGTGCGATGAACGCGCTCAACCCGGTGCTGCGGGTGCAGGACCAGCTGCTGGACGCGGTCCGGTCCCACCTGAAGATGTCGCGCGGCGACGCCCGGGAAAAGACGGCGACCCTGCTCGACCTGGTCGGCATCCCGCGCGACCGGCTGCGGGCCTACCCGCACGAGCTGTCCGGCGGTATGCGGCAGCGGGTGCTGATCGCGATGGCACTGGCGGCCGACCCCGA
>DASWUW010000159.1:0-2807 GCA_036406335.1 Trebonia sp. | reverse complement strand
GGGACTGGGACTGGCCGGGCCGGGGCGGGCCGGACCGGGGCGGGCCGGGCTGGCGGCGGGCCTGGCTCAGGCCGGAATGCCGGTGACCGGGCACCAGGACCTGGCCGCGCTGGCCGAAGCGATCACCCGCGGCGCCCCGGTCCCGGACTTCGTGCTGGTCGACGCGGGCGGGCCGGACGGAGCCAGCGACGACGAGGCCGCGGTGGCGCGGCGGGCGACCGGGCGGGTCCTCGAACTCGTGCAGGACTGGCTGAGCCGGGACGAGCTGGCCGCTGCCCGGCTGGTCATCGTGACCGCCGGGGCGGTCGAGGCCGTCCCGGGTGAAGGCGTGGCCGACCTGCCCGCGGCGGCCTGCTGGGGCCTGCTGCGCTCGGCCCAGGCCGAGAACCCGGGCCGGATCGTGCTGGCCGACCTGCCCTCTGCTCTGCCCTCCGGCCAGGCCGGCCGCGCCGCCGGCCAGCAGGCCGACGCGGTGGCGGTGCTGGCGCCGCTGCTGGGCACCGGTGAGCCGGAGATCGCGGTCCGCGGCGGTTCCGGTTACGCGCGGCGGATCGCCCGCCCGGCGGCGGCGGCGTCCGGGCCAGCCGAGGCCCGGGAGCCCGGGACGGTGCTGGTGACCGGGGGTACCGGTACCCTCGGGGCGCTGACCGCGCGCCACCTGGCCGTCACCGGACGGGCCGCGGGCGTGGTGCTGCTGTCCCGGTCCGGGCCCGCCGCGCCCGGAGCCGCGCGGAGCGCGGCGGCGGTAGCGGCGGCGGGCGCGGCGGTCGAGGTCGTGGCCTGTGACGCGGCTGATGCCGGGGCGCTGGCGGCGGTGCTGGCGGCGGTTCCGGCGGGGCGGCCGCTGAGCGGGGTGGTTCACGCGGCCGGGATTGTCGATGACGGGGTGACCGGGTCGCTGACGCCTGCCCGGGTCGACGCGGTGATGCGGCCGAAGGCGGATGCGGCGTGGAACCTGCACCGGCTGACCGCGGGGGCCGGCCTGGACGTGTTCGTGCTGTTTTCCTCGGGGGCGGCGGTGTTCGGCGCGGCGGGCCAGGGTAACTACGCGGCCGGCAACGCGTTCCTGGACGGCCTGGCTGCCCGGCGGCGGGCGGCCGGGCTGCCCGCCGTCTCCCTCGCCTGGGGAACCTGGGTGGCCGGGGCCGGCATCGGCCGCCACCTGAGCGAAAGCCTGCTGGCCCGGATCGCTAACGCCGGCGTCGGCGAGCTGTCCGCGGACGAGGGCCTGACCCTGCTCGATGCCGCCCTCCAGCGGGACGAGCCGCTGCTGATCCCGGCCCGGCTCGACGTCGCCGGGCTGCGGGCGCACGCCGCCCGCGGCGCGGAACTGCCCGCCCTGCTGCGCGGCCTGGCCGGCCCCGCCGTCCGGCAGGCCGCCAGCGGACAAGCGGGCAACGGGGCCGGCGACAGCCTGCGGCGCCAGCTGGCCACGATGACCGCCGCGGACCGCGAGCGGACGCTGACCAGCCTGGTCGCCACCCACGCGGCCGCCGTGCTCGGGCACGCCTCGGCCGACGCGGTGGAGCCGGGCCGGGCGTTCACCGACCTGGGAATCGACTCGCTGACCGCGGTGGAGCTGCGCAACCGGCTGGCCGCCGCCACCGGGCTGCGGCTGCCCGCCACCCTCGTCTTCGACTACCCCACCCCGGCCGTCCTCGGCCGCCACCTGCGCACCGGGCTAGCCGGGGAGCTCGCGGCCGCCGACGCCGCGTCGGCCGCGCCGTCGGCGGCCGGGGAGCCGATCGCGATCGTCGGTATGAGCTGCCGCCTCCCCGGCGGCGTGAGCGACCCCGAGGGACTGTGGGAACTGCTGGCCGAGGCCGGCGACGCGATCTCCGGCCTGCCGGAAGACCGGGGCTGGGACCTCGGCGAACTCTACGACCCGGACCCCGACAACGTCGGCACCTCCTACGCGCGGGGCGGCGGTTTCCTGCACAACGCGGCCGAGTTCGACCCCGCCTTCTTCGGCATCAGCCCGCGCGAAGCCGTCGTCATGGACCCCCAGCAGCGGCTGCTGCTCGAAGTCAGCTGGGAAGCGCTGGAACGAGCCGGGATCGACCCGGGCACCCTGCACGGGTCGCCGACCGGGGTGTTCGCCGGCGGCTCGGGCTGGGGTTACGGCAACGACGCACCCGGCGGCGCCGACGGCTACCTGATGACCGGCACCTCCACCAGCGTGATCGCCGGGCGGGTCTCCTACACGCTGGGCCTGGAAGGGCCGTCGGTCACGGTGGACACCGCCTGCTCGTCCTCGCTGGTCGCGCTGCACCTGGCCGCCCAGGCGCTGCGGGCCGGCGAGTGCACCCTCGCGCTGGCCGGCGGCGTGACCGTGATGGCCACCCCCGGCGGCCTGGTGGGCTTCTCCCGTCAGCGGGGCCTGGCCGCCGACGGCCGCTGCAAGGCCTACGGCGCGGCGGCCGACGGCATGGGCTTCGGCGAGGGCGCCGGGATGCTGGCCCTGGAGCGGCTGAGTGACGCGCGCCGTCACGGCCACCGGGTGCTCGCCGTGGTCACCGGCAGCGCGGTGAACTCCGACGGCGCCTCCAACGGCCTTTCCGCCCCCAACGGGCCCTCGCAGCAGCGGGTCATCCGCGCCGCGCTGGCCGCCGCCCGGCTCACCCCGGCCGACATGGACGCGGTCGAGGGACACGGGACCGGCACCACGCTGGGCGACCCGGTCGAGGCCCAGGCGCTGCTCGCCACCTACGGGCAAGAGCGGGCCGGCGGCCGGCCGCTGTGGCTCGGCTCGGTCAAGTCCAACATCGGGCACGCCCAGTGCGCCGCGGGCGTGGCCGGCGTGATGA
>DASWUW010000158.1:0-4983 GCA_036406335.1 Trebonia sp. | reverse complement strand
CGGGGCACCGACTAGGAGCAGGGCCGCGTCGTCGTTGAGCGGGGCGCCGACGTGCTTGAGCAGGTCGGCGTGGACGAGGGCGAGCAGTCCGCGGCGGACGGCTCCGCCGGGGACCGCCTTCAGGGCGCCTTTGCCGGCTGCCGGCAGCGCCGCCCGGGCGGCCAGGGGCCCGATCCGGTCGGACAGCGGGTAGAACGCGCGCCGCCGGTCGCGGGCCTCGGTGACGCCGTCGGTGTAAAGGAGGATCTGCTCGTTGGGCTGCAGGTCCAGGGTCAGCTGCGCGCCGGTGCAGTCGCCGAGGGCCAGCAGGCCCAGCGGGGGCGCCGGCAGGAGCACCTCCGCGGGGGTCACCCGCGCGGCCGCCGGGCCGCAGGCCGCGATGACCAGGGGCGGCGGGTGACCGCAGTTGAAGACCGACGTCCGGCCCGATTCCGGGTCGATCTCGAGCAGCAGCGCGGTGACGAACTCCTCGTGCCGGCCCAGGTTCCGGCCGAGCCCGGTGTCGAGCCGGGCCGCCAGCTCGCCCAGCGTGGACGCGTCGTGCGCCAGTTCGCGGAACATGCCGAGCACGTCGGCCGCGAGTTCGATCGCGCCGAGGCCCTTGCCCTGCACGTCGCCCATGATCACCCGGATGCCGTACTCAGTACCGGCGACCTCGTACAGGTCGCCGCCGACCTTCGCCTCCGCGGCCGCGGCCGTGATGACGACGATCGTGAAGATGGTCGCGACGGGCAGCGCGCGGGCGTACTCGGTGGGCTTCAGCGCGACGGCGACGGCCGCGAGCAGGCTGACCGCGCCGTAGACCAGCGGCCGGCGCACCGTGACGGCGCCGATCCCGGCCAGGGCGGGCGGGACGGCAAGCAGCGGGGCGAGCAGCGCCGCCCCCGCCCTGGAAAGGTGTGTTCGCATGCATCGCCCCGGATCACTTCGTCTACCTAGAAAGACGATATATCGTAACGAGTGGTTCCCGTGATGTTTTGCGGGCAAGTTAACCCGGTAGCCGGATCTGGCGGCGGCTGTTTAGGGTGGCCACGTGCTGAGCCCGCCGCAGGACCTGGAGGAAACCGCCCTCGCCGCCGCGCTGGCGGACGGGTGGGGGTTGCGGGCGGCCTCCATGAGCTACCTGGCGGTCGGCTGGGGCAGCCACCACTGGGACGTCGCCGGCGGCGACGGGACGCGCTGGTTTGTCAGCGTGGACGAGCTGGAGAACAAGCGGGCCAGCGCGTCCGAGTCGCTGGCGGACGGGTTCGGGCGGCTGCGGGACTCGCTGCGCTCGGCGGTCGCGCTGCGGGCCGCGGGGCAGGACTTCGTGGTGGCGCCGGTGCCGTCCGGCGGAGGGCCGGCGGCGCCGTCCGGCGGAGAATCGGCGGGGCGGGCAGGCGGGGAGCCGGCGGTGCGGTTCGGCGGGCGGTTCGCGGTCGCGGTCTATCCCTTTACCGAGGGGCAGAGCTTTGGCTGGGACGAGTGGGCGGCCGGGCTGCGGCCCGCGGTGCTCGGACTGGTCACCCGGGTGCACCTCGCCCCGGAGCAGGCGCGGCGCCCGGCCCGCAGCGAAGACTTCGGCGTGCCGTTCCTGGAGCTGGTGCGGGCGGCGCTCGACGGCTGGCAGCCCGCTGAGTGCGGCCCGTACACGCTGGCTGTCACGCGGCTGCTGCGGGAGTACGCGGTGCCGCTCGGGCGGTGGCTGGACCGGTACGACGCGCTCGTGGCCGGGGCCCGGGAGCAGCCGGGGCGGAACGTGCTCACCCACGGCGAACCGCATCCGGGGAACGTGATGCTGACCAGCGACGGATGGCGGCTCATCGACTGGGACACCGTCCTGGTGGCGCCGCCGGAGCGGGACCTGTGGAGCATCGCCGCGGCCGGGGCCGACGACCCGGCCGGGGCGGGGAACCTGGACGGGGCGGGCGAGGTGCTGGAGGCCTACGCCGCCGCGACCGGGGTCACGCCGCGGGCCGGGCTGCTCGAGCTTTACCGGCTCAAGTGGGATATCGCGGACCTGGCCTACGACACCGGCCGGTTCCTGCGGCCGCACCAGGAGGGGGCCGACGAGGTCCAATCATGGGAGCTGCTGAGCTCGCTGATCCGGGGGGCGACCTAAGCTTGGGCCGTGGCTATGTTGCGGATCGCGCTTGCGCAAGTGAACGCTACCGTCGGGGACCTGACGGGGAACGCGGAGATCATCGTCGAGTGGACGCGGCGGGCGGCCGCCCGCGGGGCGCGGGTGGTGGTCTTCCCGGAGATGGCGCTGACCGGTTACCCGGTAGAGGACCTGGCGCTGCGGGCGTCGTTCGTGGAGGCGTCGGTCGCGGCGGTGCGGGACGTGGCCGAACGGCTCAGCGCCGAAGGGCTCGGCGGGGTCGCGGTCGTGGTCGGGTACCTGGACCGCAAGGCCGGGCAGGCGCCGCGGACCGGGGTGCCCGTCGGGGCCCCGCTGGACGCGGCGGCGGTGCTGCACGGGGGGCGGGTCGTCATCACCTCGGCCAAGCACCACCTGCCGAACTACGGCGTCTTCGACGAGTTCCGCTACTTCGTGCCGGGGAACACGCTGCCGGTGTTCCGGGTGCCGACGGAGAACGGCGAGGCGGTCGACGTGGCCGTCGCCATCTGCGAGGACCTCTGGCAGGACGGCGGGCCGGTCGCGGTCTGCCACCGCGCCGGGGCGGCGCTGCTGGTGGTGCCGAACGCGTCGCCCTACGAGCGGGGCAAGGACGACGTGCGGCTCGACCTGGTGCGGCGGCGGGCCCGGGAGGCCGGGGCGGCCCTCGCCTACTGCAACCTGGTCGGCGGGCAGGACGAGCTGGTCTTCGACGGAGACTCGATCCTGGTGTCGGCCGCGGGCGAGCCGCTCGCCCGCGGGCCGCAGTTCGAGGAGGCGCTGATCGTGGCCGACCTCGACCTGCCCTCGGCCGAGGCCGGGCCGGGACCGGACCAGGTGCCCGGCCGGGGCGACATCCGGCCCGCCGCCGACGGCGGCGCGCTGCCGCAGTCGTCCGGGGCCGGGGAAGGGGTGGACGCCGGCGACGGGACCGTCATCACGATCGAGCGGGTGGCCCTGCCCGAGCTCCCCCAGGCGGCCCGGTCCGCGGCGGACGACGGCCCGGACGTGCCCGGGCCGTTCTGGCCCCGGCTGGACGACCTGGCCGAGGTGTACGCCGCGCTGGTGCTCGGGACGGCGGACTACGTGCGCAAGAACGGGTTCCGCTCGGTGCTGCTGGCGCTGTCCGGCGGGATCGACTCGGCCCTGGTCGCGACCATCGCGGCCGACGCGGTGGGGCCGCGGAACGTGGACGTCATCCTGATGCCGAGCAAGTGGTCGTCCGACCATTCCGTGAGCGACGCCGAGGACCTGGTCGAGCGGCAGGGGATCAACGCCCGGACGGTGCCGATCCAGGCGATCGTGGACGCGTTCGGGGACGGCCTGGGCGACTTCCCGGTGTCCGGGCTGCCCGCGGAAAACCTGCAGTCCCGGGTGCGGGGGGTGGTCAACATGGCGGTGTCCAACAACGAGGGGCACCTGGTGCTCACCACCGGCAACAAGAGCGAGATCGCCTGCGGCTACTCCACCCTGTACGGCGACTCCGCCGGGGGCTTCGGGCCAATCAAGGACGTGCTCAAGACCCTGGTGTGGGACCTGTCGCGGTGGCGGAACGCCGAGGCGGAGCGGCTGGGCCGCACTCCCCCGATCCCGCCGAACTCGATCAGCAAGCCGCCGTCCGCGGAGCTGGCCCCGGGCCAGCTGGACACCGACTCGCTGCCGGACTACGAGGTCCTCGACGCCCTGCTGGACGACTACGTCGAGAAGGACCTGGGGTCGGCGGCGCTGATCGCCGCCGGCCACGACCCGGATCTCGTCGCCCGGGTGATCCGGCTGGTCGACCTGGCCGAGTACAAGCGGCGGCAGTACCCGCCGGGCCCGAAGATCAGCCAGAAGAACTTCGGCCGGGACCGGCGGCTGCCGATCACGAACCAGTGGCGGGAGACCCCTCCCGCTCAGGCGCCCTGAGCAGCAGCCCGAACAGCAGCGCCGCGACCGGAACACCGCACAGCGCCGTCAGCACGCCCTGCGGCCCGTGGGCCTGCGCGATCAGCCCGAACAGCGGCGCGGTGAGGCCGCCGATGCTGACCCCCAGCCCGAGGGTCACGCCCGCGGCGGTGCCGGGCCGGCTGGGCAGGTAATCCTGGCCCAGCTTGACCAGCACGGCGAACGGGATGTTGAGCGCGGTCCCGGTGAGCACCGCGAATACGAGCGGGGCGACCTGGCCCGGGCACAGCCTCAGCCCGGCCAGCACGGGCACCACCAGAACCGGGCCCAGCTGCACCGTGCGGACCAGCCCGATCCGGTCCGCCACCCGTCCGCCGAGCAGCGTGCCGGCAACCCCGCCGACCAGGAAGCAGGCCAGCGCGGCACCCGCCAGCGCGCGCGAGGCGTGCAGATGGTAGAGCCAGTAAAGCTCGATGAAGGTGCTGAGGCCGAAAAACGCCGCCGAGCGCACCACTTCGACCGCGGTCAGCGCGGCAAACGGCCCCCAGCGGTCCCGTCCCGTGCGCACGGCCGACGCGACGGCGGCAGCGGAGCGGCGCGCGTGGTCGCGCAGCAGCAGCAGGGCGATCACCAGCGCCGGCGGGATGAACAGCGCGGTGGCACCGACCCCCAGCGCGGCCAGGGCCGGAGTGGCCAGCACGGGGGCCAGGAAGAAGCCCGCGCTGCCGCCGGCCGCGAAGACGCTCATCGCCCCGGCGCTGTCGCCCGCGGCCTCGCGCGCCGACCGGCCGGCCGCCGGGTGGAACATCGCCACGCCGAGACCGGAGACCAGGATTAGCAGCCAGACCACGGCGCAGGGCCGGAACAGACCGGACAGGCCGGCGCCGACCCCGGCCACCGCCACCCCGCCGGCGGCCAGCCGGCCGAGGCGCCACCGGTCCACCGCCAGCCCGATCAGCGGCTGCGGCAGCGAACTGCCGAGCGTGGCGGCCAGCGTC
>DASWUW010000157.1:0-15113 GCA_036406335.1 Trebonia sp. | reverse complement strand
CCGTCCCCGTCCCCGCTCCCAGCCCCGTCCCCCGCAGACCCCTAACCCGTACCCCGCGGCCACTTCCCATCAGTTCGAGTTGATCGACTCGACTCCCCATCAGATCGGTCGGGACAAAAGCGACATATCGGTACGGGAAGTGGTCAAATCTGAAGGGGAGTTGAAAAGCTCTCCTAGGGGGAAGGGCAGTCAGCCGACCTGCCAGGCCGCGGCGTCGTCCCGCAGGGCGCCGTACTGCTCGCGGACCCCGGGAGCCGCGCCCGTCTCGAGGGTCTCGAACGGCCGGGCGGGCCACGACGGGGGCTCGGTGGTTCCCGCTAGCGCCCAGGCCGCCTGGCGGGCCGCGCCGAGGGCTACGTACTCGGCGGCCTCCGGCAGCACCACCGGCAGGCCGAAGACCGCGGGGGCGATCGCCCGGACCGCCGCCGACTTGGCCGCGCCGCCGGTGAGCACCACCCGGCTGGGGGTAATCCCGCCGGGGCGCAGGCAGTCCACGGCATCGGCCAGTGAGCACAGCACCGCCTCGACCGCCGCCCGGGCCAGGTTCTCCGGGGTGGCATTAGCGGTGGTCAGTCCGCGCAGCACGCCGTTCGCGGCCGGCCGGTTGGGAGTCCGCTCGCCGTCCAGGTAGGGGAGCAGGACCAGCCCGCCCGCCCCTGGTTCCGCCTTCAGCGCCAGGTCGGAGAGCCCGGCCGCATCCGTCCCGAGCATGCGCGCGGTGACGTCAAGCACCCGGGCCGCGTTGAGCGTGCAGGCCAGCGGGAGGAACCGGCCGGTCGCATCGGCGAACCCGGACACCAGGCCGCTCGGGTCGGCCGACGCTTGCGAGGTCACCGCGTAGGCGGTGCCCGAGGTGCCGATCGACACCGCGACATCACCGTCCGCCAGCCCCATCCCGAACGCCGCGCCCATGTTGTCCCCGGTGCCGGGGGACAGTACCGCTCCCCACGCGGTCCGTCCGACCACCTCAGCCGGAGCGGCGACCCGGGGGAGGCCGACCGGCCGCCCCAGCGCCCGTTCGGCGTACCCGGGCAGCCACGCACCCGTCTCGGGGGAGAAGTACCCGGTTCCCGACGCGTCGCCCCGGTCGGTGACCGGCTCGGCCGACGGATCCCAGCCGGTGCCGCCGACCGGACCCAGCCCGTCGGTGCCGGGCCCCTGCGGCCCCCCGCCGGCCAGCCGCCAGGTCAGCCAGTCGTGCGGCAGCATCACCCGGTGGACCCGGGCGGCGTTCCCCGGCTCCCGCTCGGCCAGCCAGCGGAGCTTGGTGACGGTGAACGACATGGTCGGCACCGACCCGGTCCGCGCCGCCCATTCGGCCGGCCCGCCGAACTCGTTCACCATCGCCGCCGCCTGCGGCGCGGACTTCACGTCGTTCCACAGCATCGCGGGCCGGACTACCGCCCCGGTGTCGTCCACGGTGACCATGCCGTGCTGCTGGGCCGCGACCCCGACCGCGTCCGCTCGCTGAAGGAGTTCCCGGCCGGCCGCCGAGAGCGCCTCCCACCAGCGGTCCGGGTGGCACTCGGTCCCGTCCGGGTGCGGTGCCGAGGCCGCCGCGACGATCTCGCCGTCGTCGGCCCGGACCAAAAGCACCTTGGTTGACTGCGTGGAGGAATCGACCCCTGCGACCAGCTTCATGACCGGAAAGGTAACAAGCTCCGGCCAGCTCGCCTAGCCTGCCGGGAACATCGGGGCCAAAAGGGTTCGCTGTAACCTGGCACCATGGATGCATGGCGTGGCGCTGACGTACCGGTCCTGCCGGGCAGCGGGGTAGAGGTACGGCTGCGAGACACGGCGACCGCGGAACTCGCCGTGGCGGCCGCCGGGCACCGGGCAACGCTGTACGCCTGCGGGATCACCCCCTACGACGCGACCCACATGGGCCACGCGGCGACGTTCACCGCCTGGGACCTGCTGGTCCGCAGCTGGCTGGACGCGGGGCACGAGGTTGTCTACGTGCAGAACGTCACCGACGTGGACGACCCGCTGCTCGAGCGGGCCGAGCGGGACGGCGAGGACTGGCGGGAGCTCGCGCGGCGGGAGACCGAGCGGTTCCGGGGCGACATGGCGGCGCTGCGCAACCTGCCCCCGACCTACTACATCGGGGCGGTGGAGGCCATCGGTGTCATCGACCGGTTCGCCGAGCGGCTCGCCGCCCGCGGCTCGCTCTACGACCTAGACGGCGACATCTACTTCGCGCGCTCCGCGGACCCGGAATTCGGCGCGCTCGCCGGGCCCGGCAGTGCCACCGGGCTCTCGATAGCGGAGATGACCGAGCTGTTCGCCGAGCGCGGCGGTGACCCGGACCGGACGGGGAAGAAGGACCCGCTCGACCCGCTCGTCTGGCGGGCGGAGCGGCCCGGTGAGCCTAAATGGGACTCGCGTTTCGGCCCCGGGCGCCCGGGGTGGCACGTGGAGTGCTCGGCGATCGCCGGCGAATACCTCGGTTCCTCCTTCGACGTGCAGGCCGGCGGCAGTGACCTGGTGTTCCCGCACCACGAGATGAGCGCCTCCCACGCCCGGGTCGCCTGCGCGCCGGGTGACGGCAGCCCGCTCTTCGCCCGCGTCTACGCGCACTCCGGCATGGTCGGCTACCAGGGGGCGAAGATGTCCAAGTCGCTCGGCAACCTGGTGTTCGTCTCCCGGCTGCGGGCCGAGGGCGTAGACCCGATGGCTATCCGCCTGGCGCTGATCGCTCACCACTACCGCTCGGACTGGGAGTGGACCGACGCTGTGCTCGACCAGGCCCGGCTCCGCCTCGACCGCTGGCGCACGGCCGTCAAGCCAGCGGTCGCCCCGGTCGCACCCGGCGCCCCGGTCGCGCCGGGCGAAGGGCCCTCGGCGGATGCGGTCCTGGCCCTGGTCCGCGAGCGTCTCGCGGCTGACCTGGACGCGCCCGGCGCGCTGGCCGCGATCGATGCCTGGGCCGCCGCGGTGCTGGGCCGCCCGGGCGGCGCCGCACCCGCAGACGCCGACCTGATCCGCGACACCGCCGACGCGCTACTCGGCGTCCAGCTCTAGCCGCGGAACGCGAGAATAACCCCCGGCGCCCGCTTCTTCAAGTACTCCTTCCGGTGCCTGTGGATTTCCGCCGAGTTATCCACAGCCCGTAAGTCCCCGCCCCCGCCCAGGTCTCGGCCAAGCACCCTGGGTTTATGACACTCAACCCTCCCGCGGACCTCCGGTACCCGCAGCCTGCCGCCGGCAGCGCCGCCTCGGCCCGGCCAAAGCGCTCCCGGCGGCAGGCACCTGGATCGCGGTCAGTGCCGCCCCGCTCGCACCCGGCGCCCGGCGCTGACAGCGGCGCCCTCGACGTGCGCGTCCCGCCGCTGCAGGTGCGCATCAGCTCGCCGTCTTCACTGCTCGCGGTCATTCCCGGGCTGCTCGGATTCGATCCCGGGCACAGCATCGTGGTGGTCGGCACCGCCTCGCCGGATGCTCAGGTCCAGGTCACGTTGCGCTACGACATACCCGTCCCGGGTGACTCGCGGGCGGCCGCCGCGCTGGCCGCCCATGCCGTCAGGGTGCTGGCCGCGCAGGAGGTCTCCGCCGCGGTGGCGGTTGGCTACGGCGCTGACGCGGCCGTCTCGCCAGTCGCCGCCGCGCTGCGCGCGCACGCGGCCGAGGCGGGGATCTCGGTGACCGAGGTGCTCCGGGCGCAGGACGGGCGCTACTGGTCCTACGTGTGCACCGACCCGGCCTGCTGCCCGGCCGACGGCACGCCGTTCGACGTCACCGGGCACCCCGCCGCGCGCGCCCTCGCCCAGGCTGGCGGCCAGGTGCTGGCCGGCCGGGACGAGCTGGCGGTCAGCCTCGCCCCGGCCGGAGACCAGCTCGGCGCGGCGATGCGGCGGGCCACCGGCAAGGCCCGCGCGCAGGTCGCCCGTATCGTGACCCGCCTGGACCGGGCGGGCCTGCGGGTGTCCCCGTCCCGGCTTACGGCCGCCCTCGGGCAGGTGGCGATGCGCGACGCCATCGACCGCTACCGCGCGGGCGGGCAGGTCGGCGCCGAGTGCGCGGCCTGGCTCACCGTCGCCCTGCGCGAGCTGCGAGTCCGAGACGACGCCTGGGCCCGGATGGACGCCGGGCACCGGGCGGCGCACTTGCGCCTGTGGACGGACCTGACCCGGCTGGCGCGACCAGGCTACGTGGCGGCGCCGGCCTCGCTGCTGGCCTTCGTCGCCTGGCAATCCGGCGACGGGGCGCTGGCCAACGTGGCGCTGGACCGTGCCCTGGCCGACAACCCCCGGTACTCGATGGCCCTGCTGCTGCGCCAGGCGCTCGACTCCGGTGCGCCGCCCGCCCTGGCCCGGTTGCCGATGACTCCGGAAGAGGTCGCCGCCGCCTACGACGAGGCGGAAGCCCGGTGATGCCGTCCCCGGCCCAGCACGACGACGCCCAGACCCTGCTCACCGAGGGCGTCGCCCAGCCTGACGGGGCCACGGTGCCCGAGATCTACCTGACCATGGCGGGCTTGCGCGAGCGCGGGTGGACTGACGCGATGGTGCGGGATTACCTGGGAGAGCCGGACGCCACGCGGCCCAACCCCAGGTACCGGAGCGCTGCCCCGATGAAGCTGTACCTGGCTCAACGGGCGGAGGCCGCCGAGGCAGGCCCCGGATGGGCGGAGCGGAAGGTCCGCGGGGCTAGGCGGCGCGCAGTAGGCCTGGCCACTGCTGACCGCATGCGGGCGGAGACGGAGACGCCCGCGACTCTCCGGAGTTCCTGCGCCGGATCACCGTTAACTACGCCCGTCACGCACTGACCGGCTATGACCGCGCATACCACCAGCTGGCCGGGCGCATCGGTCACCAGGACGCACACGAGATCCTGCGTTCCGAGGTAAACGCCGCCGCCGCGGCCAGGCTCGACGCCGTCGGTGCCCTGGCACCGGTCCCGGCGCCGGCGACTTCGGAAGAGGCCGCCGCCGCCTGCGACGAAGCAGAAAGGATCGTCCCCGCAGGTAGAGGTGACGACGGCGACTTGGCGTAATCCAGATACACTGCCTGAGCCGTCTACCCGGCAAGACGCGGAACTTGCCCCGTTTGTACTCCTGTGCGCATCCTTGTCACTATGGTCGCAGGGACCCGGCGGGGTGCCCCCGCGGAACCTAGGAGGAGCACGTGACCGGCATCTCAGGCCTGCCCGCGGCCAAGCTGGCCGCCCACCAGGCGGCCGTGGCGCGACTGCGGGACGCCTACGCCGCCGTTCCGGAGGGCGTCCCGGTCCGGCTGGCCAAGCCGACCTCGAACCTGTTCCGGTACTCGCGGGACGCGGCCAAGCCTGGCCAGCCGGGCAGCGAGCGAGCCGTCCTCGACGTGTCCGCGTTCACCCGGGTGATCCACGTCGACCCGGTGGCGCGGACCGCCGTCGTGGGCGGCATGACGACCTACGAAGACCTGTGCGACGCGACGCTGCCGCACCAGCTCCTGCCGTTCGTGGTCCCGCAGCTCAAGACCATCACCCTGGGCGGTGCGGTGACCGGCCTCGGCATCGAGTCGACCTCGCTGTGGCACGGCCTGCCGCACGAGTCCGTGATCGAGATGCAGATCCTCACCGGTGACGGCCGGGTCGTGATCGCGACCAAGGACAACGAGCACAGCGATCTCTTCTGCGGTTTCCCGAACTCCTACGGCACCCTCGGCTACTCGCTGGCCCTCACTATCGAGCTGATGCCGGTCAAGCCGTACGTGCACCTGCGCCACTTCGCCTTCGACGACGCGGAAAGCTGCATGACGGCGATCGCCGAGATCGCGGCGGACGGCAGCTACCGCGGACACCAGGCGGACTTCCTGGACGGAGTCGCGTTCGGCGGCCGCGAGCTCTACTTGACGGTCGGTGCGTTCAGCGGCAAGGCACCCTGGCTCAGCGACTACACCGGCCAGCAGATCTACTACAAATCGGTGCGGACTAGCCAGGAAGACTTCCTGACGATCAAGGACTACATCTGGCGCTGGGACACCGACTGGTTCTGGTGCTCGGCGGCGTTCGGCGTGCAGCACAGCAGGCTGCGGCCGTTCTGGCCGCGCCGGTACCGCCGCTCGGACGTCTACCGCAAGCTGGTCGCGCTCGACCAGAAACACGGGCTGACCGCCGCGCTGTACCGGAGGCGGCACCAGCCGCCGCGCGAGATGGTGGTCCAGGATGTGGAGATCCCGGTTGGCCGGGGTCGCGAGTTCCTCGACTTTTTCGAACAGAACGTGAAGATGACGCCGGTCTGGCTCTGCCCGGTCCGGCTGCGCGGCGACCACACCTGGACCCTCTACCCGATGGGCCCGGGAGAGGTCTACGTCAACTTCGGGTTCTGGGGCACGGTGCCGCTGCCGCCCGGCCGGGAAGACGGTTATTACAACCGGATGGTGGAGGCCGAGGTCGGCGCGCTCGACGGGCACAAGTCGCTGTACTCCTCCGCCTTCTACTCCGAGGAAGACTTCCGTAGCAGGTACAACGGAGCGGCGTACGACAAGCTCAAGGCGGAGTACGACGGCGGCGGCCGGCTGCTCACCCTTTTCGACAAATGCGTGCGCGGCCGCTGAGGCGGCGAAAATCTCAAGAGAGGAACGGTACATGGCACTGGCTCAGGTGTTCGAGGCAATCGCTGGCCCGGGTGCTCCGGTGGAATTCCTGGCCTATGACGGGTCGGTGGCCGGCACTCCCAGCGCGCCGGTGAGGATCACCGTCCGGTCTCCGGTCGCCGTTTCTTACCTGGCCCAGGCGCCGGGTGAGCTCGGCCTGGCTCGCGCCTACGTCTCCGGCCACCTAGACGTGGACGGCAACATGCACACCGCGCTGGCCGTGCTGTCCCGGGCCCAGAACACTGACGTCGGCTGGCGGGAGCGGCTGCGGCTGCTGCAGGAGCTCGGCGGCCCGAAGGTGCTCGTTCCCCGGATCCCGCCGCCGCCGCAGGAGGTCCCGCTCAGCAGCCGCCGGTTCACCGTCGGCCGGCTGCACTCCAAGCATCGCGACGCCAACTCGATCTCGCATCATTACGACGTCTCCAACACGTTCTACGAGTGGGTGCTCGGCCCGACAATGGCCTACACCTGCGCCTGCTTCCCGACGCCGGACGCCACTCTGGAGGAGGCCCAGGAGTACAAGTTCGACCTGGTGGCCCGCAAGGTGGGGCTCAAACCGGGTATGCGGCTGCTCGACGTCGGCTGCGGCTGGGGCGGCATGGTCATGCACGCGGCCCGTGAGTACGGCGTCAAGGCACTCGGGGTCACGCTGTCCGAGCAGCAGGCCCTGTGGGCCCAGCAGGCCATCAAGCGGGCCGGCCTGGAGGACCTGGCGGAGGTCCGGCACCTGGACTACCGCGACGTGGAAGAGACCGACTTCGACGCGATCAGCTCGATCGGCATCACCGAGCACATCGGCAAGGACAACGTCCCGGACTACTTCGCCTTCCTCAACGGCAAGCTCAAGGCCGGCGGGCGGATGCTCAACCACTGCATCACCCGTCCGGACAACTTCAGCCCTTCCATCAACAAGGAAGGGTTCATCAACCGCTACGTGTTCCCCGACGGTGAGCTGGAGGGACCGGGCTGGCTGGCCGGCGTGATGAACGACAACGGCTTCGAGATCCGGCACGAGGAAAACCTGCGCGAGCACTACGCCATGACCCTCGCTGCCTGGTGCGCCAACCTCGACGCGCACTGGGACGAGGCGGTGGCCGAGGTCGGGCAGGGTACGGCGCGCGTCTGGCGGCTCTACATGGCCGGCTCTCAGCTCGCCTTTGACCGCAACGGCATTCAGCTCCACCAGATCCTCGGAGTCAAGCTCAACCAGGACGGGACCGCGGGCATGCCGCTGCGGCCCGACTGGGAACCGGCCGCCAGCTGAATGCGGCTTTATCCCCCGAACCCCGGAAATAGCCGCCTCGGGGAATAGCCGAACAACGGATTCAGTGCGAGCAGAGCCAATGACGTCGGCTGGCGCTGGTCAAGCGTGCGCCCGTAATGCGGGCATTCACGACTAGTTACCGTTCCGGGGTAAAGGACCGGGGTAAATGAAACGCAGTGGAACCGGCCCCGCTCTCCGCCCGGCTGCCAGTGCCGGGCCAGCCGGGCGCGGTGACCGGCAACGCCGCCGGGTGCGATGCTGTAACATTGAGGTATGCGTGCTGTCCAGCTGCTTCTTAGCTAGCCGCGCCGACCACACTGGCAGTTCCTAACGCTGTCGTCGGTGCGGCTGCTCCTCGTGCTCGAGGGGCCTTTTTTTGTTGGGGCAGGCAGCGCTCCCGTTCTGGGAGACTCCCGAAGCCGGACCGATCAAGGGTGAGGACACACGATGACTGCGGCCGAGAGAGCCGACGAGGCGAAGGCGTACGACCCGCGCGACATCCAGGATAAGTGGCAGGCGCGCTGGACGGAGGTCGAGCCGTTCCGGGCCAGCGACGACCCGGAGGACCAGCGCGAGCGGTTCTTCCTGGTCGACATGTTCCCTTACCCGTCGGGCGACCTGCACATGGGGCACGCCGAGGCTTACGCCATCGGTGACGCGATGGCCCGGTACTGGTTCCTGCGCGGGAAGAACGTGCTGCACCCGATCGGGTGGGACGCGTTCGGGCTGCCCGCGGAGAACGCGGCGATCCGGAACAACACGCACCCGGCGGACTGGACGTACAAGAACATCGACACGCAGGCGGCCTCCTTCCGCCGCTACGCGACGTCGTTCGACTGGTCGCGGCGGCTGGCGACCTGCGACCCGGAGTACTATCACTGGAACCAGTGGCTGTTCCTGCGGTTCTTCGAGCGCGGGCTGGCCTACCGCAAGGGCGGTTACGTCAACTGGTGCCCCAAGGACCAGACCGTGCTGGCCAACGAGCAGGTCGTCAACGGCCGGTGCGAGCGGTGCGGCACCGAGGTCGTCCGCCGGATGCTGACCCAGTGGTACTTCAAGATCACCGAGTACGCCGACCGGCTGCTGGCGGACGCCGCCGCACTGGAAGGCAACTGGCCCGACCGGGTGCTGACGATGCAGCGCAACTGGATCGGGCGGTCGACCGGAGCCGAGGTTGACTTCATCGTCGAGGGGCGCGACGCGCCGGTCACGGTGTACACGACACGGCCGGACACCCTCTTCGGGGCGACGTTCATGGTGGTGGCGGCGGACTCGGCCCTGGCGGCGGAGCTGTGCGCCGACGAGCAGCGGCCCGACTTCGAGGCCTACCTGGCGCAGGTGCGCAAGCTGACCGACATCGAGCGGCAGGAGACCGACCGGGAGAAGACCGGCGTCTTCCTGGGCGTGCACGCGGTCAACCCGGTGAACGGCGAGCGGATCCCGATGTGGGCGGCGGACTACGTGCTGCCCGACTACGGCACCGGCGCGATCATGGCGGTGCCCGCGCACGACCAGCGTGACCTGGACTTCGCCCGCAAGTTCGGGCTGCCGGTCCGGACCGTCGTCGCCACCGACCAGCCCGACCCGGCGCAGACCGGGACGGCCACGCCGGGCGACGGGACGCTGGTGAACTCGGGCCCGCTGGACGGGCTGGGCAAGCAGGCGGCCATCGCGAAGATCACCGAGGACCTGTCGGGCAAAGAACTGGGCCGGACGGCGGTGAATTACCGGCTGCGCGACTGGCTGCTGTCCCGGCAGCGGTTCTGGGGCACGCCGATCCCGATCATCCACTGCCCGTCCTGCGGGGAGGTACCGGTCCCGGAGGAGCAGCTGCCGGTGGTGCTGCCGGACCTGCGCGGCGCCGACCTGACCCCGAAGGGCGAATCGCCACTGGCGGCGGCCACCGACTGGGTAAACGTGGAATGCCCCAAGTGCGGCGGTCCGGCTCGCCGGGACACCGACACGATGGACACGTTCGTGGACTCGTCGTGGTACATGTTCCGGTACTGCTCGCCGCGTTACCCCGGCGGCCCGTTCCGCAGCGCGGACGTCAACCGCTGGGCCCCGGTCGACCTGTACGTCGGCGGGGTCGAGCACGCGATCCTGCACCTGCTGTACGCGCGCTTCTTCACCAAGGTCCTGCAGGACCTGGGACTGATCGACTTCGGTGAGCCTTTTACCCGGCTGCTGAACCAGGGCCAGGTGATCAACGGCGGAAAGGCGATGTCCAAGTCGCTGGGTAACGGCGTCAACCTGGGCGAGCAGATCGGCCTGTTCGGCGTCGACGCGATCCGGCTGACGATGATCTTCGCCTCCCCGCCGCGGGACGACATCGACTGGGCCGACGTTAACCCGGACGCAATGGTCAAGTTCCTGGGCCGGGTCTGGCGGGTCGCCTCCGACGTGGCCGCGGCCGGCCCGGTTGCCGGCGCTCGTGACTTCGCGGCCGGCGACCGGGAGCTGCGGAAGGTTACCCACCGGCTGGTCGAAGAGGTCACCCGCCTGGTGGAGAACTATCACCTGAACGTAGCCGTGGCCCGGCTGATGGAGCTGGTCAGCGCGACCCGCAAGGCGATCGACTCCGGCCCGGGCGCCGCTGACCCGGCGGTCCGGGAAGCGGCGGAGGCCCTGGCGGTCATGCTGTCGCTGTTCGCCCCGTACACCGCGGAGGAGACCTGGGAGGTGCTGGGCGGTCCGGCCGGCACCGCCGGGATCGCGTCCGTGGCCCGGGCGGACTGGCCGGCCGCGGACCCGGCACTACTGGTTCAGGAGAGCATCACCTGCGTGGTTCAGGTGAACGGGAAGGTCCGCGACCGACTGGAAGTTTCTCCGGACATCACCGAGGAGGAGCTGCGCAGCCTGGCCACGGCGGCCCCGGGGATTATCCGGGCGCTGGCCGGCCAGGAGGTTAAGCGAGTCATCGTACGTCCGCCGAAGCTGGTGAACATCGTCGCCGGGTAGGCGAAGGCGACACACCGATTGCCCCCGGCTGGTCTGCTCAGCCTCATCGCGAGCGAAGCTTGCAGCCGGGGGTACAGAGGTCTGCCTAGACCTTGCGCAGAACTGCTACCACCTTGCCCAGGATGCTGGCGGCGTCGCCGAGAATCGGCGTGAAGGCCGGGTTATGCGGCATGAGCCAGACGTGGTCGTCGCTCTGCTTAAGGGTCTTGACCGTGGCCTCGCCGTCGATCATGGCCGCGACGATCTCGCCGTTCTCCGCGTCTTCCTGCTGGCGGATGACAACCCAGTCCCCGTCCGCGATGGCGGCGTTGATCATCGAGTCGCCCGCGACCTTCAGCATGAAGAGGCTGCCCTCTCCGACGAGCTGCCGGGGGAGCGGGAAGATGTCCTCGACCATCTGGTCGGCGGTGATCGGAGTACCGGCCGCGATCCGGCCGACGAGCGGCACGTAGGTGGCCTCCTGCGACGCGATGTCCATGCCGTCGGCGGACACCTCGGCTTCGCTGGCGGCGCCGTTGGGACCCTGCTCGGGGCGGACGGCCGGGTGACCGGGGAGCCGGACCTCTACCGTGCGCGGACGGCCGACGTCGCGGTGCAGGTAGCCCTTGCGCTGCAGCGTCGAGAGCTGGTAGGAGACGCTGGAGGTGCTGGTCAGGCCGACTGCCTCACCGATCTCCCGCATCGACGGCGGGTACCCGCGCTTCTGCACCGAGTCCCTGATTACCTGGAGCACCTTGCGCTGCCGCCAGGTCAGTACGTGGTCCGGGTCTGGCTTGTCTGGTGTCTCAGGGATCACGACGGGAACGCTGCCCTTCGGCTTGCGTCCCGGCCTTCCCTTCGGACGGACTGGTGCGTCCGTAATTTCGGAAGTGCCGTGATCTGCGCTGTCGTCCACCGGATGAACCTCCGATTCATGGCTTGTCGCTTACGGATACGAGCCTAGCGGTATTTTCTGATTTCACCAAACATCTGTTCGACGCATGTCTTGATTGTCGGACTCGCGCGGTACAAAGATGGTAGCGGCGTGTTCGATCGAACTTTATCTCGATCGAACGCGTGTACTATCGAATAGACGTTTGATGAGCGCGGTGGAAGTGGTGACGATGATAAGCGAGACACCCTTGGTGGCAGTGAACCCCAGGCTCGCGGTGCAGCGGGACGGCCGCATTCGAACCCGGCAGGCCCTTCCCCCGGTCCGGCCCGCCCGGCCCGGACGGCTGACCGTCACCGGCGTGTCGGCGCTAATAGTCGGCCTGTTGTCGGTGCTGCTGGCGACTACGGCGCACGCCGCGCACGGCGGTTCCGCGTCTCCCGGCAAATACGTCGTTAAGGTGATGGTGCTACCCGGGCAGAGCCTGTGGTCGCTGGCCGAGAAATACGACCCCGGCGCCGACCCCCGGGCGATTAGCGAGCAGATCCGGCAGCTGAACTCGATGCCCGGAGACCAGCTGCAGGCCGGCCAGATCCTGTGGGTGCCGCGCGGCTAAAGCAGCCGACACGCCGGCCAGCGCCGCGGGTTCCGCGGCCGGGCAGGATTTTTGACTTCGATGTTCGTCTCCGCTTGCCTAGGGGTGCCGCCTGGACTACGGTTGACCACAACATCTAGTAGTTACACCGGTGTCGTTCTTCTAGAACTTGTGGACGTTCTTCATCGGTATCAGTACGACACAGCACTCCTGGAGGTGATCGCGTGCACTGTCCGTTCTGTCGTCATCCGGACAGCCGCGTGATCGACAGCCGGGTCGCTGAGGACGGCGCCGCGATACGCAGGCGGCGCTCCTGCCCGCAGTGCGGGCGGCGGTTCACCACCCAGGAGTCGGTCATCTTGATGGTGGCCAAACGCAGCGGGGTGACCGAGCCGTTCACCCGAGACAAGATCGTCCGGGGCGTGCAGCGGGCCTGCCAGGGCCGGCCCGTCGACGAGGACCAGCTCGCGATGCTCGCCCAGCGGGTCGAAGAGACGATCAGGGGGCGCGGCCTGGCCGAGGTTCCGTCCCCTGAGGTGGGGCTGGCCATCCTCGGCCCGCTCCGTGACCTTGACGAGGTCGCCTACCTCAGGTTCGCCTCGGTGTACCGGGGCTTCGAGTCGCTTGATGACTTCGAGAAGGCGATCTCAGAGCTGCGGACCCGGCACCAGGCGGAGCCCGGCGACACGGGCGACGCGGTCCACCGCGCGCACGACGGCTAACGAGACCGGCCGGGAACCAGACAGCCCGGCCGCGGGCAGGACAGTAACCGCGGCCGACCCGGCCGCGGCGGGTAGCTGAAAGGCCCGACGAGGCTGACGGCTGGGCTAACCATGCCGTCGTGCCGAGATCAGGGCGGGGTGCCGACATACGGGGGCGTCGGGGCACCGCGAAACGGCGCCGTGAAATGACGCCGGAAACCAGACAGGACGAGGCTGACGGACGGATCCGGCGCGGATCCGCTGAGCAAGGGGGAAAGGGAGTTATGACGGAAACGGTGAGCGGGCCGACGGCGCGTAAGAACAGGCGCGGCAAGGGCCTGAAGGTCCGGCGTATTAACACGACAGCTGGTGTGCACCCCTATGAGCAGGTCACCTGGGAGCGCCGGGATGTCGTGATGACCAACTGGCGGGACGGCTCGGTCAACTTCGAGCAGCGCGGAGTGGAGTTCCCCGAGTTCTGGTCGGTCAACGCGGGCAACATCGTTACCACCAAGTACTTCCGCGGTGCGGTGGGCACGCCGCAGCGCGAGTGGTCCCTGCGGCAGCTCGTCGACCGGGTGACCGGCGTCTACACCAAGACCGGCCGGGAGCACGGTTACTTCGCCACCGACGAGGACGCGGAGATCTTTGACCACGAGCTGAAGTACGCGCTGATCCACCAGATCTTCAGCTTTAACTCGCCGGTCTGGTTCAACGTCGGCACGGGCGCGTCGCAGCAGGTCAGCGCGTGCTTCATCCTGGCTGTGGACGACACCATCGAGTCCATTCTGGACTGGTACAAGGAAGAGGGCCTGATCTTCCGGGGCGGGTCCGGATCCGGCGTCAACCTCAGCCGCATCCGGAGCAGCAAGGAACTGCTCAGCTCCGGCGGCACCGCGAGCGGCCCGGTGAGCTTTATGCGCGGCGCCGACGCGTCCGCCGGGACCATCAAGTCCGGCGGGGCCACCCGCCGCGCGGCCAAGATGGTCGTCCTCGACGTGGATCACCCCGACATCGTGAACTTCGTCGAGACTAAGGCGAAGGAAGAGAACAAGATCCGCGCGCTGCGCGACGCGGGCTTTGACATGGACCTTGGCGGCGCGGACATCATCTCCGTGCAGTACCAGAACGCCAACAACTCTGTCCGGGTCAGCGACGAGTTCATGAACGCGGTCGAGGGCGGCGGGGAATTCGGCCTCAACGCGCGGCTCAGCGGCGAGACGATCGAAAAGGTCGACGCGCGCGGGCTCTTCCGCCAGATCGCCGAGGCCGCCTGGGACTGCGCCGACCCGGGCCTGCAGTACGACGACACGATCAACCACTGGCACACCAACCCGGAGACGGGCCGGATCACCGCCAGCAACCCGTGCTCGGAGTACCTGAGCCTGGACAACTCGAGCTGCAACCTCGCCAGCCTCAACCTGCTCAAGTTCCTCAAGAGCGACGACACGTTCGACGCGGAGAAGTTCTCCCGGATGTCCGAGCTGATCATCACCGCGATGGACATCTCCATCACCTTCGGCGAGTTCCCGACGGAGAAGATCCGCGACACCACCAAGGCCTACCGCCAGCTCGGTATCGGCTACGCCAACCTCGGCGCGCTGCTGATGGCCACCGGTCACGCCTACGACTCCGAGGGCGGCCGGGCGATCGCCGCCGCGATCACCAGCCTGATGACCGCGAGTGCGTACAAGACCTCGGCCGAGCTGGCCGCGGTGGTCGGCCCCTACGACGGCTACGCGAAGAACGCCACCGCTCACAACCGCGTGATGCACATGCACGCCGATGCCAGCGCGAAGGCGTCCGCGGTCGCCTCGTTTGACCGGGCCGTCCTCGACCTGGCCAACCGCACCTGGCAGGAGTGCCTCGCCGCGGGGGCCGCCCACGGCTACCGCAACGCGCAGGCCAGCCTGCTCGCGCCCACCGGCACCATCGGCTTCATGATGGACTGCGACACCACCGGCATCGAGCCCGACCTGGCCCTGGTCAAGTTTAAGAAGCTGGTTGGCGGCGGCTCCATGCAGATCGTCAACCAGACCGTGCCGCGCGCCCTGAAGAACCTGGGCTACCAGCCCGAGCAGGTGGAGGCGATCACCGAGTACATCGCCGAGCACGGTCACGTGGTCAACGCCCCCGGCCTGCG
>DASWUW010000156.1:0-2477 GCA_036406335.1 Trebonia sp. | reverse complement strand
CCCGGTGTATTATCGCGGCAGCGGCAGCCGCGCCTGCCCGCTCCGAGCCGCGTCTTGCCTACGCTGAGACCGGTGACGAGGACAAGGGTTCTCAACTCGCGCGATCTCCCGGTCGGTGGTCTCGTCATGCCTGGCCGAGGTGCGTGGGGCCCGGCCGGAAAGACTGATCGTGACTAAAGACCGTGCCCGTAAGCAGGCCATCCGGGTCCGCATGGCCGCCAGCGGCGAGCCTTACAGCGTCGCCGCCCGCGCTACCGCCGGCTCCGGGGCCCCTGGAGACCCGATGGCCGCGAAGGTAGCCGCCTGCGCCAGCGCGACGCTGGAGGAGCCCAGTGCCCGGATGGAGGTTCAGGTGGTCATCGGGCTTCCCTGGGTGGAGACGGCGGAAACCCCGCCTGGGCAGCGCCGCGGCGGTACGGCGGGCCTGGCCCGCAGGCTGCTCGGCGCCCTCATCCACGACGGCACTCACATCACCGGGCCGGGCTTCGCCGAGCCGGCGGCCCGCCGGTACCTGATCGACGGCGGGGCCGGCGGCGGTTTTGTCTGCCGTGAGGGCCGGGTGATCTCAGGCCGGCACGGGTGGCGGGTGAGGCGGCTGCCCCGTCAGGAGGCCGACCAGGTCACCGTCATGCACTGGCTCTGGCCGCTGTGGGCGCTGACCGGCACCACGGCTGCCCGTGCCGTCGGCACCGAGGCGGTGCGCGGCACTGCCTGCCGCAAGCTGATCGCGGAAGTCGACCTCGCCCGGGCGCTGGAAGCGGGCGGGACAGGGTGGCCCGCGACCTTCCGTCCCGGACCGGAAACACCCGTAACCGGGGCGCTGACCGTGTGGACCGATGAACGCCGCGTCCGGCGGGTGCGGTTCAGCCAGCCTGCGGGCGGACAGGTGAGCACGGAGCCCGCGGACCGGGCATCGGCGGTCGACGTCACCTGGTGGGACTTCGGCACTCCGGTGACCCAGCTGGACTGGTCGCGCTTGCCCTAGGCGGCGGCCGCGGCGACCAGCTTGCCGATGTCCTCGCCCGACAGCGGGCTGCCGGGGAACGAGCTCAGCCGGCCCAGCGGGATGGCGCGCAGGAACATCGACAGCGTGGGGTCGGTGAAGAAGCCCGCCATCGGGCCCGAGTCGGAGACCCCGGCCAGCGCCTGCGCCAGCAGCTGGGCCCCCCGGGGGTCGGCCAGCCACTCGCCGACGGTCGAGTCGGCGGTCAGCGGCACCCGGGCGTCGTCTCCGTCGACCTCGGCCATGGTGACGGCGCGCAGGTCGCGGGAGGAGGCGCCGACCGCGCAGTGGTAGGCGCCGCCCTCCACCAGCCAGCGGCCCAGCCCGGTGTCCCAGTAGGCCAGGTCGTCGCGTTCGACGGTGAGCGTGACGTCAGCGGTCTGCCCGGCCTTGATCTCCACGCTGGCGAAGGCTTTCAGCTCGCGCGGGGCCCGGCTGACCCGGGAGCCGGGCAGGCTCAGGTACAGCTGGACGACCTCCCGGCCGTCCCGGCTGCCCGTGTTGGTCACCGGGACCCGCACCTCGATGCCGCCGCCAGCGGCGGCGGCGGTCGCCTGGCCGTACTCGAACGTCGTGTAGGACAAGCCGAAGCCAAAGGGGTAGCCCACCTCCTGCTCGCGCGCGTCGAAGCCCCGGTAGCCGACGAACAGGCCCTCTCCGTAGCGGACGTGCCCCTGCTCTCCGGGGAAGTCCAGGTAGGAGGGGTGGTCCTGGATCCGCAGGGGGATCGTCTCGGCCAGCCGCCCGGACGGGTTGACCGCGCCGAAGAGCACGTCGGCGATGGCGCCGCCGCCCGCCTGGCCCAGCAGCCAGCCCTCGACCACGGCGGGCACCGCGGTGTCCCACGGGGCGGTGCGCAGCACGGCGCCGTTGGACAGGATCACCACGGTGCGCGGGTTGGCCGCGGCCACCTGCTCCACCAGCGCCAGGTGGGCCGCACTCAGGTCGATGCTCGACCGGTCGGCGCCCTCGGTCTCGTGGGCGGTGCCGACGAAGACCAGCGCGACGTCGCTGACCCGGGCGAGCGCGACCGCCTCGGCCAGCAGGTCCCGGTCCTGGGCGCCCTCGCCGCCCACGCCGTCGGCCCGGGCGATCCGTTCCTCGACCACGCTCTCGCCCGTCAGGTAGCCGGGCGCAAAGCTGACCTCGGCCTGGGCGGCGGCGGTGATCGCGGTGAGCGCGTCGTCGAGCCGGGTCGGGGTGATCTGGGAGCTGCCGCCGCCCTGGTAGCGCGGGGTGCGGGCGAACTCGCCGATGACCGCGACGGACCCGGCGGCTTCGGGTGCCAGCGGCAGGAAGCCGCCGTCGTTCTTGAGCAGCACGACGGCCCGTCCGGCGATCTCCCGGGCCAGCTCGTGGTGCGCGGCCGGGTCGTAGTCGCCGGGCGGGCGGGCCTGGGCCTGCTCCACCAGCGCGCGGACCCGGCCCGCGGCCCGGGCGAGCAGCGCCGGGTCGAGGCGGCCGGCGGCCACGG
>DASWUW010000155.1:0-6751 GCA_036406335.1 Trebonia sp. | reverse complement strand
TCATGCCGAGGCCGCCGCCCTGCGCGCGCAGGGCCCGGCGGTCCAGGTGGAACTGCCGGGCGGCGTCATCGCCTGGTCACTTAACCGCCACGACGTCATTCGGAGCGTGCTGACCGATCCGCGGGTGACGAAGAGCGCGCGCAATCACTGGCCGGCTTTCATCAACGGCGAGATCCCGCCGGACTGGGAGATGATCAGCTGGGTCGCCATGGACAACATGGTCACCTCCTACGGCAAGGATCTCATCCGGCTGCGCAGGCTTATCGGAAAGGCATTCACCCCACGCCGGACCGAGGCGATCCGGCCGCGCCTGGAGGAACTCGTCCGCGAGCTGCTCGACGCGCTCCCGACGACGCCCGGCGAAGTTATTGACCTGAGGGAAAAGTTCGCTTACCCGCTGCCGGCGCGCTTGGTGGCCGACCTCATCGGCATTACCGGCGAGGCTGCGGCCACGACCGCTAAGGTCATCGACCTGATGTCGGACACCACCGTGACGAAGGAGCAGGCCCAGGCCGTGCTGTCTGGCTGGCGCGGCGCGATGGAGGAGCTCATCGAGAGCAAGCGGCGGCAGCCGGGCGAGGACATCGCCAGCGACCTGGTCGCGGTGCGGGACGAAGACGGCTCGCGGCTGAGCGAGCAGGAGCTGGCCGATACGATCTTCGCGATCCTTGGCGCGGGCTCTGAGACGACGATCAACTTCGTCGACAACGCCATCACCGCGCTGCTCACCCACCCTGATCAGCGGGAGCTGGTGACCTCGGGCAAGGCCTCGTGGGAGGACGTGGTCGAGGAGACGCTGCGCGTGGACTGCCCGCTGGTCCATCTGCCGCTGCGCTACGCGGTAACGGACATTGAGCTGGACGGGGTGACGATCCCGCAGGGCGACCCGATCCTCGTCAACTTCGCCGCAGTGGGTCGCGACCCCGCCCTGCACGGCGACGACGCTGAGCGCTTCGACATCACCCGGACCGACAAGGAGCACCTGTCGTTCGGCCACGGCCCGCACTACTGCCTCGGGGCCGGCATCGCCCGGCTCGTCGCGACCACCGGCCTGTCCAGGCTGTTTGAGCGGTTCCCGGACGTGCAGCTGGCCATCCCGGCAGAGGACCTCAGGCCGCTGCCGACCTTCATCATGAACGGCCACCGGACGCTGCCGGTACGCCTGACCGCCGCCGTCACGGCCGCCGCCTGACGCGAGGCAAGCGAGAGCGGCGGGGGAGTTATCTCCCCCGCCGCTCTCGGCTGTATAGCATTGAGCGCGCGGCTGCTCGCCGCGGCCAACGGCACGCCAAGGGGCCCCCGCCGGCACGACGGGGGCCCCTTGCGTGCTGCCCCTAGCGGGCAGCGCCGGCCGCCGCCGGTACCGCGGCGCCCGGCCGAGGAGGCGTGCCGTGCTTCAGCACGCGGTAGATCGTGTCCGGGCTCATCAGCTCGGTGGGCGGGTCCACCAGCCCCGCCACGCGCATGAACGTCCTGGTGACCTTGCCGTCGCGAGTGGCGGCGGACTGCAGCAGCGCCATGTAGGCGTTCATCATCTGCACCTCGGGCGGCCGCGGCCCCGCCACCTCCGGGAAGGCGAGGTCGCCGCCGGCCGAGATCTGCCAGGGCACTTCGATGACGCCGGCGATGTCCTTGAGGAACGCCAGCGACTCCGGCATGCCGTTGCCCAGGTGCGCGCTCAGCACGAGGGCCTCCTGCGCGGCTACCGTCATGCCCTGCCCGTACACCGGGTTGAAGCTGCAGGCCGCGTCGCCCAGTACCAGGAAGCGGTCGGGGAAGTCCTCGAGCTGGTCATACCGGCGACGGACGCTGGCCGGGTAGTGGAACGTCGCCGCGTCGTCGAGGGGCTCGGCGTCCTTGACCGCCGCGTAGACGTCCGGCACCGGCAGCGACCGCGCCCAGTCGAGAAAGCCGTCGGGGTCCGTCGGCGCGGCGTCGCCCAGCACCCCGGTCAGCGACAGGATCGTCCGCCCGTCCTGCACCCGGGTGAGGAACGCGCCCCGGTGGTGGGAGGGCGTCGAGACCGGGTTGACCGACAGGTCGCCGTTCATGACCGACTCGTCGGGCAGCCGGAAGTGCCGGCTGGTGTAGCTCAGGTCGATCTTGATGCGCTCCTCGGCGGGCTTGGCGTAGCCCAGCGCCTCCAGCCAGGTCGGCGTCCGCGAGGCACGGCCGGTGGCGTCGACCACCAGATCGGCTTCCAGCGTCTCCTCGGCGCTGCCGGCGCTGCGCCGCTGAATCCGGGCGCCGGTCACCCGCCGGCCGCCGGGCTCCGTCGCCAGGCCGACGATGTCGCATTCCTCGGCGAAGGACACGTTGGGCAGCGCCTCCAGCCGCGCGCGCACGCGGCTCTCAAGCACCGGCCGGTCGGCCGACACGCACACCAGGCCGGTGCTGGCACGGCGGAGCGGCAGCCCGTTGAAGAACCAGCGGACCTCGCCGAGGTCGCCGGTCGGGACGCCCGCGTCGATTGCCTGGGCGGTGAAGCCGGGGAACAGCTGGTCCAGGATCTGCTGCCCGCGGGCGAGCAGTCCGTGCACATGACGCCCCTGCGGCACGCCGCGCCGCGGCGTCGTCACGCCCGCCAGCTTGTCCCTGTCAACGACCACTACCTCGGCGAACGCGTCGGCCAGGACCCTGGCCGCGAGCAGTCCGGCCATGCTGCCGCCGAGCACAATGGCGCGGTTTCCTACCTGGCTATCCATCGCAGTCTTCTCCATCTCGCCTGGGGGTCGGAGGGTAAATCGCCGTCGCACTAGCTGCTTTCTTCCTGTATCGCGTGTATCGCGTCCGGCTCTACTCCCTTACGGTTACACGGAGGAGCAATTCCGCGATCTTTTCCATTGCGGAGTTCCCTTACGGCCGGGGCGCTACGCTCGGGGAGCAATCCAGAGGATGGACCTGGGCTCGGCGGAATGCGAATATTCCCGGGGAATAAATGCGCCCGGCCGAATAGCGCTGACAAGAGCAGTAATCCATTCGGGCCGGCGCCCATCGCAAGACGCTAGGAGGTCAGGGTGACAGTCACCGAAACGCCAGTGTGTTCCGAGCTCGTTCAGGACGCGACCAAGCTGGTGCCGCTGCTCAAGTCCCACGCAGCGTGGAGTGAGCAGAACCGCCGACTGCATGAAGAGACCGTGGAGGCGCTGGCGGACGCCGGCGTGTTCCGGATGCGGGTACCCGCGCGCTACGGCGGCCTGGAGAGCAGCGCGCGGACGGTCATCGACGTGCTTGGCGAGGTGGCCAGGGGCGACGGCTCCGCGGCCTGGGTCGCGGCCGTCAACGCGATCACGACGTGGATGGCGTGCCTGCTGCCGGACGAGGTGCAGGACGAGATCTTCGCCGATCCCAGTGCGCGGCTGTGCGGCACGCTGAGCCCGACCGGCATGGGCATGCCGGTGGAGGGCGGGATGGTGCTGACCGGCAAGTGGGGCTTCATCAGCGGCGCGCTGCACAGCCAGTGGCAGATGATCATCGCGGTCGCGCCCGCGCCGGGTCCCGAGGCCAGCTTCTGGCCGGTGATGACCGTCGTCCCGATGAGCGACCTGCAGATCATCGACGACTGGCACACCTCCGGGCTGCGCGGCAGCGGCAGCGTCAGCACCGCCGCGGAGCAGGTCTTCATCCCGCAGCAGCGGATCCTGCCGCTGCCACTGGTGCTGGCCGAGCAGTACGCCTCGCGGGCCAACGCGCTCTCGCCGGTCTACCGCACCCCGCTGCTGCCGACCGCCTCGGCGCTGTCGGTGGGCGTCGCGACCGGCCTGGCCGCCGCCGCCAGGGAGGAGTTCTTCGAACGGCTGCCCGGCCGGAAGATCACCTACACCTCCTACGAGAACCAGAGCGAGGCGCCGGTCACGCACCTGCGCGTCAGCGAAGCCGCGATGCTGGTCGACGAGGCCGCGTTCCACGCGCACCGCCTCGGCAGCACGCTCGACGCCAAGGGCGAGGACGGCAGTGGGTGGACGATCGGCGACCGCGCGCTGGCCCGGGCCGACATGGGCCGGGCGTGCGAGCTGGCCAAAGAGGCGGCGGACATCCTCAGCCTCGCCAGCGGCGGATCCTCGGTCTACACCGACGTGCCGATTCAGCGAATCGCACGCGACCTGCACGCGATCAACCTGCACGCGCTGATGAGCCCGGCCACCAACACCGAGTTGCACGGCCGGATCCTGTGCGGCCTGGAGCCGAACACGCCGTACATCTGACCGGGAACCTGAGGGCCGGGCAGCTATGCCCGGCCCTTAGCGTTACCGCCACCCGATCACGGGGTCAGGATGCGCCCCACCTCCGGCGCCTGATCCCCTGCCACCAGGCACCGGAACGCGTCGGCCACCTCGGCCGGCCCCTGCCCCTGCCGGATGTCAAGCCAGGAGGCCATCCGCTGCAGGAAACGGGTTTCTGACTCGTGGTAGCGGGAGTAATACCGGTCCGCTCCCTGCTCGGCGATCGCCTGGTCTTCCACCACCGGCGTGAAGAACGGCTCCGGCTGCGGACCGGGCAGCCCGGGCGGCGCCAGGTCGTCAGCACCGGGATGGGTGAAGCCGATGAGCGCGCCGTAAGTCAGCGATGGCGCAAAGCACTGGTATACGGTCTCTTGCACCTGAGCCGCGCCGGTGAAGTCGATGAACACGGCCGGCGATGCGGCCGTAGCCGGTTTAATCGCAGCATAAGTGTGGACCTCGTCGTATATTCCGAGGCTTTTGACGAACGCCTTATTAGCGGCCGACGTGATGGCCACGGTCGCCATGCCGGCCCGTCGCGCCAGCAGCTCGTCAGCCATTCCTATCGCCGTCTTGCAGGAAGCGCTGGTGATGATCAGCGACTTCGCGCCGAGCGCGGCCTGCCGCTCAACGAGGCTGGCGAGGTTAAAGGAGGCGGGGAACACCGGTCGCATGAGGGCGCGGAAGTCATCGAGGCGGTCAGGTTCGCCGACGCGCTGGAAGGTCAGGTACCAGGGATGCAGGAACCCCCGCTGCGCGGATGTGTCCATAAAGCCCCGCGGCGAGACTTCCGCTTGCACGGTGTGATGGCTCGCCATCGGCACGTAGCCGAAGTAACGGCCGCCAACCGGGATGTCCGGGTGACGAGACTCCGTGACCCGGACAAAACTCCAGATCGGCACCCGGCCGAGCCCCGGCGGACCGGGGAAGGCGTTCCAGAACGGAACGTGCTCGCCGTCGCCGAACCGTGCGTAACTGACGTTATTGGTGGTGAGGCCGAACCTCTCGATAGCGAGCCGGACCTCGCCCGGCTGCAGGCTGCCCAGGACTGGGACCCTGATCTCGCTCGCGAGGAGATTGTCTCGCCGGAACAGCACTTCCCATTTATCCATGTACAAGAGATTCACACCGGTACGTGCCAGCCCGCATCTCTCGCCTTGCCGGGAGCTGCCAGGCGGGTGCTCACGGCCGTGTGTCGGCGATCAGGGCGGCTACCCGGCGCACGCCCTCGTCGATCTGATCGGTAGCCAGCGCGCTGCAGGACAGCCGGATGGCGTGGCTGCCGCCGCCGTTGAGGTAGAAGAAGCTCATCGGCGTCCACAGCACGCCGTAGTCGCGCGCGGACAGCTCGAGGAGCTTCTCGTCGGCCCGGACGGGCACGTTGAGCACGGCGAAGAAGCCGCCCGCGGGCGAGTTCCAGGTAACGTCGGAGCCAGCGAAGCGGCGGCCGAGAGCGGCCAGCAGCTCGCGCAGGTTGCGCTGGTAGAACGAGATCTTCTCGGCATTGGCCGCCCGCAGGCTGTAATCGCACGTTATGAGCGCGCCGCCGATGACCGCCTGGGCGATCGCGGAGGTGTTCACCGTGATCATGCTCTTAACGGCCGAGAGCTCCTCGGCTAGCAGGCTGCGCTGGCCAGCGGCACTCAGGACCGGCTGATCCGCGACCATGAAGCCCACGCGGGCGCCGGGGAACAGTGATTTCGCGAACGAGCCGAGGTAAATCACGCGCTGATCGGTGTCCAGTGACTTCAGCGCCGGCAGGCGCCTCTCGTCGGCCCCGAACAGCCCGTAGGGGTCATCCTCGAGGATCAGGAAGTCCTCGTCGGCCGCCGTCTTGAGCAGGCAGCGCCGCACGTCAGCGCTAAGAGACACACCGGAAGGATTGGCAAAATTCGATACCACGTACAGCGCCCGCGGCCGGCCGCCGCGGGCCCGCACCTCGCGGGCGACGCGCGCGACCGTTTCCGGGCTGACCCCCTGCGCCGTCTCCGGCACCGGAACCACGGGCACGCCAAGCACGCGCGCGGCGCCGGTGAAGCCGACGTAACAGGGTTCGGCCGCGAGGACGACGTCATCGGGCCCCGCGCACAGTCCACGCAGCGCGATGATCATCGCCTCCTGGCAGCCCGCCGTCACCATGATTGACTCGGCGGGCACGCTGATGTCCTCGTCCGCCGCCAGCATTCGTGCGATCATCGCGGCGATCTGACCGTTGGTCCGGCCGTACTGAAGGAGCGCCTGCCGGATGGCCGCCTCGCTCATCCCCAGCCCCCGCAGGTGGGTGACGTACACCGCCAGGTACCGCTCAACGTCGGCCACGGCATAGAACTCATCGAAAGGCCGTCCGGCGGCGAGCGAGATCGAGGCGGGATAACGGCCGGCTATCTCGTTGAGGAAGTTCATCGACGCCGCCACCGGATCGGTAACCGATTCGTGCAGCGCCTCGCGCGCTAGCTGAACTATCAGATTTTCTCCTTCGGTGAGGATGTCGGCGCACAGCAGTGGCGCGGCCCCGGCCGGGTCGAGCCCGT
>DASWUW010000154.1:0-4046 GCA_036406335.1 Trebonia sp. | reverse complement strand
TGTCGTAATTGCCGGGGTTCTGGAGCATCTCCTTGACGCCGTCGTTTCCTTCCACCGTCCAGAACTTGTCTCCCCGGCCGGTGATGACCGCGACGCGCGAATCGGGGTCGTCGTCGAAGTCCCGCCAGACCCAGCTGACCTCCGTGTGTCGCCGGGTCAGGGAAGCGGGAGGACACCCGTCGGGCTCTGCGATCGTGATGAGCAGGATCCCGTCCTCGCGTCGGTCGATCGTCAGCGTCCGGTACTTGCCCCAGTCGATGCTGGGACGCTGGTTGTCGTTGGGCATTGTGAACTCTCCTTGGGTTCGGGTAAGGGCAGGTGCTGTCTAAATCGGTCCGGCGCGGGGTGGTCAGGAGGCTGGTGCGGCGAGGTAGTCGCCCTGGGCCAGGTCGTCGAGCAGGGCAGGGCGGCTGGGGGACCAGCCGAGCAGTTCCCGGGTGCGGACGCTGGAGACGGGCCCGTCGAAGCCGTAGGCGGTGGCCATGAACGGGCTGATGAAGTGCGTGGCGGCCTCGCCGGGGGTCAGCGAGACCGCGGGCAGGCCGAGGCCGCGGGCGATCGTCTCGGCGATGCTTTTCATGGTGACGTTCTCCGCTGCCCCGTGCAGCACGCCGCCTGCCGGGGCTTTCTCGAGCGCCAGGCGGAACAGGACCGCGGCGTCGAGCCGGTGCACCGCGGGCCACCGGTTGGCGCCGTCGCCGACGTAGGCCGACACGCCGCTCTTGCGCGCGGTGGTGATGAGCATGGGGATGAAGCCGTGGTCGCCGGGGCCGTGAACGGTGGGTGCGAGCCGGACCACGCTCGCGCGCACTCCCCTTGGGGCAAAGTCCAGGCAGGCTCGTTCGCCCGCGATCCGGAAGGGAGCGATCCCGGCCGGGTCGGGCTCGTCCTGCTCGGTGCTTTCCCGTCCGGCGGGCATGACCAGCGTGCCCGAGGTGATGACCAGCGGCTTGCCCGAGTGTTCTAGTACCTGGCCGAGCGTCTCGATCGCGGTGGTGTCACGCCTCATCATGGAATCGGGATCGGCGAAGTCGCCGCCGTAGGCCATGTGCAGGACGCCGTCGGCGTCAGCGGCCCCGCTGCGCAGGCTGCCGGGATCTTCCAGGGAGCCGCGATGCGGCGTGGCGCCCAGCGACGCCAGCCGCGCGGCAGCGGCATCCGAACGGGCCAGCCCGGTGACGGTATGCCCAGCCGCGAGGATCTCGGTGACGACGGCGGGGCCGGTCAGGCCGGAACCGCCGGTAATAAAGACATGCATGGACCACTCCACGTGAGGTCAGTGACTGGCACTACTTAGCGCCAGTCACTGACTATAAGTAATGCCAGCCACTGGCGCAACTTAGTGCCAGTTACTGGCGGATGCGGTAGCCTGGGGAGGTGCCACGAAGCGGAGCGGAAGCGCGCCGCCGCCTCGCGCAGGCGGCCCTCGACCTGTACCGGGAACGCGGATTCGACCAGACCACCACGGCTCAGATCGCGGCCCGGGCTGGGGTCAACGAGCGCACGTTCTTCCGGCACTTTCCCGACAAGCGCGAGGTTCTCTTCGACGGCGAGGCCGACCTGCGGGCCGAGCTGACCCAGGCGGTGGCCGAAGCGCCCGACGGCCTGCAGCCGCTCGACATCCTGCTCCGCGCCTTCCGGAAAGCCGGACGGATCCTGGAGGAAAGCCGCCCTTACTCCGAACCCCGGCTGGAAGTCATCGCCGCCACCCCCGTGCTCCACGAACGCGAGCTGGCCAAGGCCGCGTCGCTCGCCGGCGCCATCGCCGAGGCACTGCGCCAGCGCGGCGTACCCGGCCGCCTGGCCAGCCTGGCCGCCCAGGCTGGCTGGGCCACCTTCCACCAGGCGCTTCAAGCCTGGATCGACGACCCTTCGCAGACCCTGGACACCCACCTCACCCAGGCTTTCGACGATCTCCGCGCCCTCTCCGCGACCGCCTCATCGGCAAAGGCGGGTCCGATAAAAGCAGGTCAAGCCGAACCGTGACCGGCCAACCTGTGCGGCTGACCGTGAATCTGCTGAGTATGCGCACCGGGCGCTAGCGGCTGCCACCCGGCGGCGGCCAGCGCCCGGGACGGCCGTGCTGCCAACGTGCTCGGTCACGTGCGCGACGCCGGCCAGCGCGGAATCCACTCGGTCGCGGAGCTGGCGGAACAACGCCGGCCACTCCGGGTCGCAGGCCACTACAGACGCCGGACGCTCATCCCGTTAGATTTTGCCGTCATGCCCGACGCAGGCGGCACCTGCGCGACGATGGTTCCGGCTTGGTGCCGGCTGCCCGCGCCCCTCATGACCGACGATTCTCACCATCCGTAACGTACCTGCGTAGCGTGAACTGAAGGGGTTAGCGACGCAGGCCCGTTTGATAACCGCGCGCGGCCGACGGAAGACACGCGTGCACGTTGCGCCGACCTGTTGAATCCGCCCTGGCAGCCGCGGACGACCCGTCTTGAGTCGATGCCGGCGACGGCGGCCAGGTAGAGCCAGCCTTCCCAGGTGGCGATAAAGCGGGTCAGGCTCAGGGTCGGCAATGTCAATGACAGGCGGACAGCTTGGCTGCGTACGTCCGGTCGGCGCGGGAGGCGGTGGCTGGGTCAGGCGAGGCCGGCGAAGAGGTCGCGCTCGGGTACCGGGGCCTGTGTCGTGTCAATCACGCGTACGAAGGTCTCTTCTCCCATCAGCTGCCGGAAGCGCTGGCGTCCGAGCTTGAGGAAGAAGATGTCGTCGGCCTGGCTTTCGTGCGCGTGCAGCGCGTCGTACTTCTGGTCACTGAAGTCGCGGATGTCGACCCAGGTGGTGATCTCCGCGTCGGGCAGGCCGATCTCCGGGCCGTCGTCCTGAGGGCCGTCCTCGTCCCAGCTGACGCCGAGCTCGGCCATCGCCTTCCCGAGCTCGGCCATCCTCGCGCGTGATGCGGTAGTCCAGTAAACCTTGGCCGGGATGCCGGTCAGCTCGACTGCAGCCATCGTGATGCGATGGGCCTGAATGTGGTCTGGGTGACCGTAGAAGCCATTGGCATCGTAGGTAACGACGACATCCGGGCGGTACCTGTTCATCAGCCCGGCGAGGCGGCCGGCTGCCTCCTGGACCGGGGTTGCCCAGAATGCCCCGGGTGCGGTGTTCCCGGGCCAGCCCATCATCCCGGAGTCGCGGTACCCGAGCAGCTCCAGGTCGCTGATACCCAGTGCGCGGCGGCTCGCTTCGAGCTCAGTCCGGCGCAGCGCCGCCACTGCGTCCGGGTCATGTCCCGGTTCCCCGGGCTTGACCCCGCCAGGTCCGTCTCCGGCCCGGCCGTCGGTGCAGGTCACGAGCACGGTGCGGATGCCCTCGGCTGATGCCTTGGCGAAGACGCCGCCCGTCATTGTCGCCTCGTCATCCGGGTGGGCGTGGACCGCCATCAGAGTGAGCATGGTCCGAGCCTAAACGCAGGACAAGGCCAGCGCCCGGCGGCACGACCCGCGCGGTATTCCAGTCACTAGGCATCACCAGCGAGGACTTGATCTTCGAGGGCGTTCACTACTTCCACGGCACCCGGGTGCTCGGGGCGCCCAGGTTCCGCGACGAGGGCATCCTGCCCCTGGGCCAGGTCATCGACAGGTTGCGGGCGGCCCTGCACCCCCTGCTCGCCGACAAGGTCACCGAGTCAGGCTGGCGCCCGCTCCGGGCAGGCATCGAGTCCGGAGCAGGAGGACAGCACGACGGCCAGTGCCGCCTCAAGACGGAGCGTCCGTTCCTGTACGGACCGTCGAATCCGTGGGTGCGGTAGCGGGCGCAGTAGCGCTCGAAGACGTGAGCTGCCGCCAGGTGAGCCCTGTATCCGCTAGCGGCCGGTCGTAGGCCAGGCAGCGTCCGGTGTCCCGACGACTTTCAGGTCGTTGTTGATCACGTCGATCCGCGGCTTGGGCCCGTCCGCGGCGAAGATCAGGTTATTCATCTCACCGCGGACCCCGCTCGCTTCCGGCTGTTCCCCTGCCCTGCTGGCCGCGGTCAGCTCGGTGGCCTGCATCCCGCAGGCAGGGCGGGTCGGCTAGCCGAAGTCTCCGCTA
>DASWUW010000153.1:0-2061 GCA_036406335.1 Trebonia sp. | reverse complement strand
GGTCGCCGCGGTGGCGCTCGTCCTGGTCGCGGGAGCCGCCGCGGCCGGGGTAACGATGGCCCTGACCCGCGGCCACGGCAGCCCGGCGGCGGGCGTCACTCTAGCGCCGGCGGGCCGGGTCAGTGCCGCCCAGGCGTCTGGCAGCGCACCCGGCGTCGCCGTTCCCACGGTCGCGGGGAAGATACCCCTCGGCCAGAATGCCAGCTACGTCCAGGTCGCGCCGAACGGCCAGTTCGCCTATGCCGTCAGTCCGGGTGCGGGCACCCTCAGCGTGATCAGCACCGCCACTGACCTGGTATCCGGGACGGTCAAGATCCCCCAGGGACCGCCCCAGTTCGTTTCGTTCTCCCCGGACAGCCGCACCGCTTACGTCAGCGTCTACAACACCAGGGGGTCGGTGCACCTCATCGCGTTCGTCGACACCGCTACCGGGACCGTGACGGCCACCGTGCAGGCAGACAACTTCACGCCGGGCCCGTCGACGGCGAGCCCGGACGGGCGTTACCTCTACGTGCCGAACCACAACACGGCGATGAGCGGCGCCGACCAGAACGTCGTCGACGTGATCGACACCGCGGCCAGGAAGCTGGTCGGCAAGATCGCCGTCCCGGCGAACCCGCACTGGGTCGTGTTCGGCAAGAACGGGCGGTTCTACACCAGCGACCACATGTCCGCCAAGGTCACCGTCGTCAATGCCAAGAGCAACGCCGTCATCGGCGAGATCCAGGTCGGCGAGACCCCGCACAGCGAGGCCGTGTCGCCCGACGGCAGCCGCCTGGCGGTCACCAGCTTCGACGGCAACGAGGTCTTCCTGATCGACACCGCCACCAGCAAAATGGTCGCGCAGGTCAAGGTCGGGAGGAACCCGCTGGACATCGCGTACTCCCCGGACGGGCGCTCCCTCTACACGGCCAACAACGAGGACAGCACGGTCACCGTGATCGACACCAGCGACAACCGCGTCGTCGGCACGGTCGCGACCGGGAAAAATCCCACCAGCATCTCCGTGCTGCCCAACGGGCGCCAGGCCTACATTACCGACAACGGCGACGGCACCATCGAAATCCTGAACCTGCCGAAGGCCGGCGTGACCCCGGCCGGCGCGGGGCAGTCGACGTCCGCACCGGGGACGTCCTCCTCCCCGGCTCCGTCGGCGAGCATGTCCGGCATGTAGCAGCCAGCGCCGACCCGGCTCAGGCGGCTGCCCTCAGGCGGGGCAGCCGCAGGCGCACGCCGGGACTGGCCAAAGCGGATAACCGCGGCGGCGGCCCGGGAGCGAGCAGGCCGCCGAGAGCCGCGACCGGTACGATGTCCCGGGCCACCGCGGCCAGTGCCGGGTCCACGGTGACCAGGGCATCCGCCTGCAGCCGGGTGACCGCGAGGTACTCGGCATCCCGGAGCGTGCTCCAGTCGTGCTCGCGCGCGAGCTGCCAGGCGACACGGCGCGACACCCGGTCCCCCAGCAGCCGCAGCTTGAGTCCGGTCATCCGCTCGTGCGCTTCCAGGGCCGCGGCCTCGGTGCGCTTCCCGGTACGGACTTCGCTCAGCAGGAGTTCCAGGGCCGCGGAGCGGAGCGAATTCGGCGCGACCAGCTGGTGACCTGGATGGACGGCGAGCCCGGCGTCCACCAGGTGCAGCAGGGTCGGCGCGTCGATCACGTAGCGGGCCACCCGCTCAGCTTAACCGGACGGGGTCATCCGCCGGAATCTGACAGCGTTTAAGCTGATCAGAGTGTAATAACGGATATTTGTTCCCCTTATAGGGGTAAAATATTCGTTTAGGGGTAAAATATCCGTCGACCAAAAAGTCTCCGTGACCGGGACGCGGACCACGCCGCCCCCGGGCGAGCACGGAGGCGGTTAGCTGGTCGCGGCGTCGAGCAGGTGGTAGTTGCGCTTGCCCTTGCGCAGCAGCAGCCAGCGGTCGTAGATCAGGTCGGCGCCGGTGAGGGGACGGTCCTGGGAAACCACTTCGCCGTTCACCGAGGCGGCCTTCTGGTCGATCGTGCGGCGGGCATCGGACAGCGACGAGGCGAGCGGGGTCGCGGCCAGCACCGCCGCG
>DASWUW010000152.1:0-3208 GCA_036406335.1 Trebonia sp. | reverse complement strand
CCGCGGAACTTGTTCACCACGAAGCCGGCGATGTGCCGCTGGTCGGCCGGGTCGAGGACCGCCAGCGTCCCGTACATGGCGGCCAGGATCCCGCCCCGGTCGATGTCGCCCACCACGATCACCGGCAGGTCCGCCGACCGGGCCAGGCCCATGTTGGCGATGTCCCGCTGCCGCAGGTTGATCTCGGCCGGGCTGCCCGCCCCTTCGCAGATGACCACGTCGAAGCGGCGGCGGAGGTCGGCGATGCTCGCCGCGACCGCTTCGGCCAGCATCGGCTTCAGCTCCTGGTAGTCCAGGGCGCCGGTCTCGGCGACCGGCTGGCCGAGCAGCACCACCTGGCTGCGGGTCTCGCTGCCCGGCTTGAGCAGCACCGGGTTCATCACCGCCTCGGGCTCGATGCCCGCCGCGGCGGCCTGCACCGCCTGGGCGCGGCCGATCTCGGCTCCGTCGGCGGTGACGGCCGAATTCAGGGCCATGTTCTGCGCCTTGAACGGCGCCACCCGCACGCCGCGGCGGGCCAGCCACCGGCACAGCCCGGCTACGAGCACGGTTTTGCCGGCGTCGGACGAGGTTCCCGCTACGAGCAGTGCGCCTTTCACCGGGCCAGGCTATCCGCGGCGTGGATCTTGACGGACTCCGCCGGTTCGCTTAGTGTCCGAATTGCGTGTCGGCGCGAAGGAAGCTGGTGCAAGTCCAGCACGGTCGCGCCACTGTGAGCCTCCCGCCCCGCGCGGGCCAGGTGAGTCAGATACTTCGCCGTCACGCTGCCTGTCCACCAACGGGACGCAGGATCCCAAGGAGGCTTCGCCATGACGAGCATTTCCGTACCCGGCCAGTCCAAGACCCGGGTCTCCCCAGAGGCACTGTCCCGGCAGCGGGTGCTGCTGATCCTCGGCATCACCGTGTTCCTGGCCGCCGCGGTCTACTACTTCGTCGGGGTCGACGAGGGCATGACCTCGCTGTTCGGCAAGACCATGGTGATCCACGAGTGGGTCCACGACTCGCGCCACTTCCTCGGCTTCCCCTGCCACTAAGCGGCCAGGGAGCTGTCGACCGGTGGAAATCCGCATCATTGCGCGCGGAGCGCTGTCCGGGGCCGTCGCCGGCGTCCTCGGCTTCATCTTCGCCCGTATCTTCGCCGAGCCGGTCATCAACCAGGCGATCGCCTACGAGTCCGGCCGCGACGACATCCTGGCGGCGCTGAACCGGGCCGCCGGGCGGGTCGTCGCCCCGGACGGGCCGGAGATCTTCTCCCGGTCCGTCCAGTCCACCATCGGCATCGCCACCGGCATCATCGCGTTCGCGGCCGCCATGGGCGCGCTGGTCGCGGTGGCCTACGTGGTGATGCACGGCCGGCTCCGCCTCCGGCCGCGCAACCTGGTCTGGCTGATCGCCGGGTTCGGCTTCCTCGGCGTCTACCTGCTGCCGTTCGTCAAGTACCCGGCGAACCCGCCCGCCGTCGGGCACACGTTCACCATCACCACCCGGGGCCAGCTCTACCTGTCCGTGGTCGCCTGCTCGCTGGTGCTGCTCGGCCTGGCCGTCTGCCTGGCCCGCAGGCTGGCGCCGCGGTTCGGCTGGACGGGTGCGGTGGTCGTGTCGGCCGTCGCCTTCTTCGCCGTCTACGGGGTGATCATCGGGCTGCTGCCCTCGCTCGGGAACCTGGCGGGGAACGTCAACGCCGCCGGCCAGTTCGGCTACGCCCGGGCCGCGACCGAGACACCCCAGCCGATCGTGAACATCCTGTCCACCCCGCTGACCGTCCACGGCAAGACGGTTCAGCCCGGCCAGATCGTCTACCCGGGCTTCGACCCGGACGTGCTGTGGAAGTTCCGCTTCTACTCGGTGATCAACCAGGCGCTGATCTGGCTGACGACCGCGCTGCTGCTCGGCGCCCTGCTGGAGCGGTTCCTCGACGGCCCCCGCCGCAAGCCGGAAAGCGACCACGCCCCGGAGCCGGAAAGCGACCACGCCCCGGAGCCGGAAACCGGGGACGCCCCGGAGCCGGAAGGCGAGCAGGCGCCCGAGACGCTGCCGGTGTCTTCGGGGCAGCTCTGACCGCCGAACCGCACGGGCCTGACAGTGGACGTTCGGGCACACCGGGATGTGCCCGAACGTCCACTATCCCGGCGGCCCACGGGCCCGCTGGGATAGCCAAAGGCGCACTTGACGGTCTGGCCGCCCTCGGGCCGTTCTTCGCGGTCGACTCGCACCGGCCGAGGGCAGTGCCCCCGGCGCCCTGGCGGCCCCTGAGCGAGCTGCTCGGATCACCGGGGGTGCTGGCGGCCCGGGTCGCGGCGGTCCGGGCCGCCTTGGCGGCGCGAGGCGGGCTGCCCGTGGAAGCGATCGAACCGCGGGTGGCGGCGTCTGCCGTGCACCTGGGCCTGGCAGCCCGGCTGACCGCTCCGGCGCTGGGTGCGGCCGTCCTCGGTGTCCCGCTGGACTTGCGTCCGGGCGGTCTGTGGTGGCAGGCCTCGGTGGGCGGGCCGGCCCCGCTATCGGTTCCGGCCCCAGGGCCGGGCACCGCCCAGGACAACCCCGCGCCGGGACCCGGCATCGCCCGGGACCCGGTGCCGGGGGAGTGGGACCAGTTCTTCGAGGAACTGCTCGCCCCGGTGACGGAGGCGGTGGCCCGGGTGGTCCCCGTCTCCGGGCGGGTGCTGCGGGGGAACGTCGCCTCGGCCGTCAACTCGGCGGCCGCCCAGGTGGCCCGGCAGCGGCCGGACCTGGCGCCGGGCGCCTGGCGGACGGCCGGGCAGCTGTTCGCCAACTCCTGGCTGCGGGACGAGCGAAACCCGCCCGGGCCGGGCTTCCGCCGGTCCAGCTGCTGCCTGTTCTACCGGCTGGCCCCCGGCAACCCGTCCTCGGCGGCCTGCGGCGACTGCGTGCTAGGCGCGCGGCGCGCCCGGTGAACCGGTCTGCCCCGGTGCGACGGTCACGGAAGCCGGGGCGGGTCAGCCGCTTGCGTTCGGGATCAGCCGGATTTGCCGCCCCGGGCGGCGAGGGCGGCGCAGGTGAGCGCGGCCGCGACGGTGACCGCTCGGCTCAGCCGGGCGGCGCGGGTGATGTCGGCGGCGGCGGGCGGGCGGCCGCCCGCGCCCAGCACGGGACGGTCCTCCACGTGCGAGCCGTAGTCGTTGCGGCCGCCCAGGCGCAGGCCCAGTGCGCCGGCGAAGGCCGCCTCGGCCACCCCGGCGTTCGGGCTCGG
>DASWUW010000151.1:0-3023 GCA_036406335.1 Trebonia sp. | reverse complement strand
CGCGAAGAGGCGGCCCGCCAGGGCCCGCGCTGCGGCGCGGTGACCGGCCTGGCCGCGACCGGCGGGGTCATCACCTCGGCCGGGGCGGTGCTCGCGGGCACGTTCGCGGTGCTGGCCACGCTCCCGCTCACCATGTTCATCGAGATCGGGTTCACCGTGGCGGTGGGCGTGCTGCTCGACACCCTGGTGGTCCGCTCGGTGCTGGTCACCGCGCTCAACCTGGACCTCGGCCGGTGGGTCTGGTGGCCCAGCCGGCTGGCCCGCCAGCCCGCGCCGGAGGCGGAGGCCCTGCGCGGCGAGGTCACCGCGGTGCGGTAGCAAGCCCGCTCGTTCCTGGTGACTGCCCACGGCCGTCCGGTCCGACCGGACGGCCCTGCGGTGTTTGACCTTCATCGTTGATTGCTGTGGGTACCGGGAGCTTCTGACCCCTTGACGAACAGGAGGACACGTTATATCACGACTTATTATAAGTCGTAAATTTAGGAGTCACCATGAGTGTTTGGCGTCGGCGGGCCCGGCAATGGCGATGGCGGAAAAGCCTGGCGATCCTGGCCGTCGCGGCCCTGGCGGCCCTGACGCTGGTCAACGGCTCGCCGCGCGCGGCTTCGGCGGCCACTGGCGCCCCCTACGGGGGAACCGCGGCGGCGGTTCCCGGCACCGTCCAGGCGGCGAACTACGACACCGGCGGCCAGGGGACGGGGTACAACGTCACCTCGGCCAACAGCTCGGCCAACAGCTACCGCTCCGACGGGGTCGACCTGGAGAGCACCGCGGACACGCAGGACACCAGCGCGGCCGGGGGCGCCTACGACATCGGCTGGACGAACGCCGGGCAGTGGTTCAAGTACACCGTCAACGTCGCCGCCGCCGGAACCTACAGCGTCGCCTTCCGGGTGGCCTCGCCCTACGGGATCACTGACGCGCTGCACGTCGCCAGCTCATCCGGCACCAACCTGAGCGGCGCCGTCGCGGTCCCCAACACCGGCGGGTACGAGACCTGGTCCACGGTGACCGCCAGCGTCACCCTGCCGGCCGGCCAGCAGACCCTCACCGTCGACCAGGACTCCAACGGCTTCAACTTCCACTACCTGACCTTCACCGCGGGCTCGAGCGGCGGCGGAGGCGGCTCGAGCGGCGGCCAGCCCTACGGCGGGACACCCGCCGCCGTCCCCGGCACGGTGCAGACCGCGAACTACGACACCGGCGGCCAGGGCGTCGCCTACAACGTCACCTCGGCCAACGGCACGGCCAACAGCTACCGCTCCGACGGGATCGACCTGGAGAGCACCGCGGACACGCAGGACACCAGCGCGGCCGGGGGCGCCTACGACATCGGCTGGACGAACGCCGGGCAGTGGTTCAAGTACACCGTCCAGGTCGCCACGGCCGGAACCTACACGGTCAGCTTCCGGGTCGCCTCGCCCTACGCGCTCGCCGACGCGCTGCACATCGCCAGTTCCGCCGGCACCAACCTGACCGGCGCGGTCGCCGTCCCCAACACCGGCGGCTACCAGACCTGGGCCACGGTCACCGCCAGCGTCACCCTGCCGGCCGGCCAGCAGACCCTCACCGTCGACCAGGACTCCAACGGCTTCAACTTCCACTACCTGGCCTTCACCGCGGGCTCGAGCGGCGGCGGCGGAGGAGGCGGCGGTGGCGGAGGCGGAGGCGGAGGCGGCACCGGCCCGACCGAGTACTGCGGCACGCAGGACCTCGCGCTGGACCAGCCGACCACGGCCTCCTCGACGCAGGACGCCACTGACTACCCGGCACCCGACGCCACCGACGGCAACCCCGGCTCGCGCTGGTCCAGCGCCGCCGGCGACCCGCAGTGGCTGGACGTCGACCTCGGCTCCCAGCAGCAGATCTGCAGCGTCAGCATCCTGTGGGAGGCCGCGTACGCCTCGGCGTTCTCGGTTCAGGTGTCCAACGACAACGCGACCTGGACCAGCATCTACTCCACGACGACCGGCACCGGCGGGACCACGAAGTTCACCGCGTCCGGGACCGACCGCTACATCCGCGTCTACGCCACCGCCCGGGGCACCCAGTTCGGCGACTCGATCTTCGAGTTCGACGTCTACGGGCTGACCACCACCGCGCCGGTCACCGGCGGCAACGGCAGCGGCGGCAACGGAACCTGCCCCTGGGTCGGTTCCACCGCGCCGGTCGCCCAGCGGGTCCAGCAGGTGCTCAACACCATGGACCAGTCCGAGGAAGTTACCCTGGCGTCCGGCGATGGCAGCTCGGGTTACATCGGGCAGGTCAACGCGATCCCCAACCTGTGCCTTAAGTCACTGAACATGGAGGACGGCCCGTCCGGGGTCGGCGACGGCAACGGCGGCGTGACGGCCTTCCCCGACGGCGAGTCCGCCGCCGCGACCTGGGACCCGACGCTGATCGGGCAGGAGGGCGCGGCCAAGGGCGCCGAGTTCGCCGGCAAGGGTGCGAACATCTCGCTCGGCCCGACAACCAACCTGGTGCGCGACCCGCGCTGGGGCCGGGCCTACGAGACCTACGGCGAAGACCCCTACCTGGCCGGCCAGATCACCGCGGCCGAAGTCCAGGGGCTGCAAAGCCAGGGCGTAATGGCCGACGTCAAGCACGTGGCCGCCTACGACCAGGAGCAGTACCCCAACGGCGGCAACAACGAGACGGTCAGCCAGAAGGCACTGGAGGAGCTCTACCTGGCGCCCTTCCAGTCCGCCGTCGAGCGGTCGGCCCCGGCGTCGTTCATGTGCTCCTACGCCGTGGTCAACAGCGCCCCCTCGTGCGCGAACGCCGACCTGCTGCAGAACGGACTCGACACGCAGGCCAACTCCGACGGCTTCGTCGTCTCCGACTGGGGCGCCGCCGGCAACGCCGTCGCTGACCTCGAGAGCGGCATGGACATCGCGATGCCGTTCTCCAATGCGAGCGACGTGCAGGCCGCCCTCACGGCAGGCACCCTGGACCAGGCGACGCTCAACGCGGCCGTCGCCCGCATCCTCACCCAGATGTTCGCCTTCGGCCTGTTCGACAAC
>DASWUW010000150.1:0-4256 GCA_036406335.1 Trebonia sp. | reverse complement strand
ACGACGTGGCGGTGTTCGAGAACAAGTCGCCGTCGTTCGGGCCCGGACTGCCGGAACCCGGCGGGGAACCGGCCGCGGCCGACCTCGGCTCGGTCGGGATCGGGCGGTCGCTGCCGGGCTACGGCCGCTGCGAAGTGGTCTGCTTCGGACCGCAGCACACCGGGTCGTGGGCCGACTTCAGCGTGTCCCGGGCGCGCACCGTGGTCGAGGCCTGGGCCGACCGGACCGCCGCGCTGTCCCGGGTGCCGGGCGTGCGCCAGGTGTTCGTGTTTGAGAACCGGGGCCCGGAGATCGGCGTCACCCTGCACCACCCGCACGGGCAGATCTACGGCTACCCCTACGTGACACCGCGCACCCAGAGCCTGCTCGCCTCGATCGCGTCCTACGGGCCGTCGCTGATGGGCGACATCCTGGAGTTCGAGGCCAAGTCGGAGCGGCTGCTGATCGCGGGCGAGCACTTCACCGTGTTCGTCCCGTTCGCCGCGCGCTGGCCGGTCGAGGTGCACCTGCTGGCCCGCCGCCCCGTGCCCGACCTGGCCGCGACCACCGGCGAGGAGCGGGACGAGATCGCGGTGCTGTACCGCCGGGTGCTGCGCGCCCTGGACCGGCTGTACGGCAGCACCCCGACCCCGTACATCGCCGCCTGGCACCAGGCCCCGGTGCACGCCGGCCGCGGCGATATCCGGCTGATGCTCCAGGTCACCTCGCCGCGCCGGGCGGCGGACAAGCTGAAGTTCACCGCCGGGTCGGAGACCGCCATGGGCGCGTTCATCGGCGACATCGAGCCGGAGGCGGGCGCCGTCCGGATCCGCGCGGCGCTGGAGGGGCTCGACTGATGAGCGGGGCCGGAGTGGCGCTGGATGACTCAAAAAACCCGGCGATGGGGGTGACCGGCCGCGCCGTCCGCGGGTTCGCCGCCCGCTACGGGCGGCCGCCCGAGGCCGTCTGGTCGGCGCCGGGCCGGGTCAACCTGATCGGCGAGCACACCGACTACAACGACGGCTTCGTGCTGCCGTTCGCCATCGCCGAGCGGACGGTGGCCGCCGTGGGGCGCCGGGACGGGGACACGATCCGGGTCAGCTCGGCGTCCTACCCGGCGGAGGTCACCGCGCCCGGGGTCGGCCAGATCGGGCCGGGCTGGGCCGGCCAGGCCAGGCCGGGTGACCAGGCCAGCTGGGCGGCCTATCCGCTGGGTGTCATCTGGGCGGTCGGCCAGGCCCGTTCACTGGACGGCCTGCCCGGACTCGACCTGTTCATCGACTCCGAGGTGCCGGTCGGCGGCGGGCTGTCTTCCTCGGCCGCGCTGGAGATGGCCGTCGCCGGGGCGCTGGGCGCACTGTGCGGGCTCGACCTGTCCACGGCGGAGCTCGCCCGGGCCGGGCAGCGGGCCGAGAACGAGTTCGTCGGCGCCCCGACCGGGGTCATGGACCAGTACGCGTCCCTGCTCGGCGACACCGACGCCGCCGTCTTCCTCGACTGCCGGACCCTGCGGGCGCGCCCCGTCCCGCTGCGGCTGGCCAGGCCGGGCTCCGCCTTCGCGCTGGTGCTGACCGACACGGGCGAGCGCCACGCGCACGCCGGGGGCGGTTACGCGGCGCGCCGCGCCTCCTGCGAGAAGGCGGCCCGGCAGCTCGGCGTGCGGGCACTGCGCGACGTGGCGGTGGCGGACCTCCCCCGGGCCGAACGGGAACTAGACGACGAGACCTTCCGCCGGGTGCGGCACATCGTCACCGAGGACGCCCGCGTCGAGGCGACGGTCGCCGCCCTGGAAGCAGGCGCGCTGGATGCCGTCGGGCGGTACCTGACGGCATCCCACTACTCCATGCGCGACGACTACGAGATCACCACTCCCGCCCTGGACCTCGCCGTCGACATCGCCCTCTCCGCCGGCGCGCTCGGCGCCCGGATGACCGGCGGCGGCTTTGGCGGCTCGACCATCACGCTCATCGACGCCGAACGGGTGCCGGCCCTGACCGCGGCCCTGACCAGTGGTTTCACCGCCGGGCGGTTCCCTCCGCCCCGGGTGAGCACGGTCACGCCGGGTCCCGGCGCCCACCGGGAAACCCAAAACCGTTAGCTCGCCTAACTAGGTTATCCTGGACGGGATGCCTGGTCAGAAGAGTAACGAGTGAGCCCGGCGGTCTCCCGGAGGCTCGCCAGCCGCATCCTCCTCGACATCACACCGCTGCGGCGGTCGCGCGACTACCGGGCCATGGTGACCGGGCTCGGGGTGTCGATGATCGGCACCCAGCTGACCACGGTCGCGGTCCCGTTCCAGGTGTACGCGGTCACCCGGTCGTCGCTGGTCGTCGGGCTGGTCTCGCTGGCCCAGCTGTTCCCGCTGATCTTCGGGTCGCTGCTGGGCGGGTCACTCGTGGATGCGATGGACCGGCGCAAGCTGCTGCTGATCGTGGAGGGGCTGGGCGCCGCGAGCAGCGCCGCCCTCGCCCTCAACGCCGACCTCGGACCCCAGCTGTGGCCGCTGTTCGTGTTTCCCGCGGCCGCGGCGGCGCTGTCGGGAATAGACAGCTCCGGCCGCAACGCGATGCTGCCCGGCCTGGTCGGCCTGGAGCTGCTGCCCGCCTCTAACGCGATCTTCCAGTCGCTGTTCCAGACCGGGGCGATCGTCGGTCCCGCCGTCGCCGGGCTGCTGCTCGCGGGCGCCGGGGTCCACTTCATCTACTGGATCGACGTTCTCACCTTCCTGGCGGCGATGGTGTCGGTGCTCACCATGTCGCCCCAGCCGCCTGCTCCCGCGGCCGGCCCGGGGAGCGCGCCGGCGCGGCCCGGCTGGCGGTCGACGATGGAGGGGCTGCGTTTCGTGCGCCGGTCCCAGCCGGTGCAGGGCGCGTACGTCATCGACGTGAACGCGATGGTATTCGGTATGCCCCGGGCGCTGTTCCCGGCGCTGGCGGCGACCGTCTTCGGCGGCGGGGCGGCCACCGTGGGCCTGCTCTACGCCGCGCCCGGCGCGGGCGCGCTGCTGGGCGCGCTGACCAGCGGCTGGGTCAGCCGGGTACGCCGGCCAGGGCGCGCCGTCATCGTCGCGGTGCTGGTCTGGGGGCTGTCCATCGCCGGGTTCGGGGTGGCCCGCTGGCTGCCGCTGGCCCTGGTGCTGCTCGCGGTGGCGGGCTGGGCCGACGTGCTGTCGGCGGTCTTCCGGAACACCATCATCCAGTTCGCCGGCCCGGACGGGATGCGCGGGCGGCTGATGGGGGTGCAGATGGCCGTGGTGGCGGGCGGCCCCCGGCTGGGCGACCTGGAGTCGGGCGCGGTCGCCACCGCCTTCGGCGACCCGGCCTCGGTCGTGTCCGGCGGCCTCGCCTGCGTCGCCGGGGCGGTGCTGGTCGCCTGGGCGCTGCCCGGGTTTACCCGGCTGCGCTCCGGCGCCCGGCCCGGGCCGGCCGCCGAGGTGCCGGCCCAGGACTAACCCGGGGCCACGCCCGGGGCCGGCTCCCGGTCCCGGCCCACCGGGGCGTCGACCAGGGCGGCCACCTCGTCGGCGGTCAGCTGCAGGGCGAACTCGCCGGTGAGCGCGGCGGCGAACTCCCGGTCGGTCAGCTCGCCGCGGGTCTTGGCGTGGCCGGCCCGGGTCACCGTGTAGGTGCGGCCGAGGATCGAGCGGATCGCGTCCGGGTCGCGCCGGACGATCACCGGCTGCCAGGTGAACCACGAGTCCGGGTGGGTGGAGGTGTAGTAGTTGGACAGGAACACGTCGGCCGGCTGGACCTTGCTCTCGTCCCAGCGGTGCAGCGTCGCCCACTGACCCGCCTGGTACTCCCGCAGCTTCCAGACTTCCTGGCCGTGCTCTTCGTCGGGGGCCACCTCGTAGATCCAGCCGTCGGCTTCCAGCGGGCCGCCGGAGCGGTACCGGCGCAGGCTGAGCGGGACGGGCGGGGACGCGCCGAAGCCGGGATCGGCCAGCCAGACCTGCTGGCCCGCCCGCACCCGGAGGGTCAGGTGGGTGCGCGGCCGGGCCGGTCCGCCGTCCGGGCCGACCCGGGCCAGCAGGCGCTCGACGCGGAATCCGAGGCGTTCGAGGACCGCGCCGAACAGCTGGGCCTGCTCGTAGCAGTAGCCGCCGCGGCCGCGGCCGACGATCTTGTCCTGGATCGCCGCCAGGCTCACGTCCACGCCGCCGCGCAGGAACACGTCGAAGTTCTCGAAGCGGACCGCGGCCAGGTGCGCGCGGTAGAGGGCGGTCAGCACCGCCTCCGACGGCTCGGCCGTCCCCCGGTAGCCGACCCGGCTGAGGT
>DASWUW010000149.1:0-5550 GCA_036406335.1 Trebonia sp. | reverse complement strand
CCCAGTCTACCTGAGGGATCTGGCTCACCCTCGCAAATCACCCGCCGCGAGAGTCGGCACGTACGCCCGCGCTGGCCCATACTTGACGGAAGGGACCAGTGGCCGCCCGGCGGCCACCGCCAGAAGAGGTGCGAGTGAACTTCGCCAGCGAGCCAGGGCGGGATGACGGCAACCTGCCCCCGCTGAACATCGTGGTCCCGGATGATGCCCGGGACCTCGACCGCGACGTGCTCGCCTACCGGCGCGAAATGCGCGCCCGGCGGCGGCGGCAGCGGCTTGCCCGGCTCAGCCGCCCGCGGCAGCTCGGCGGCCATGCCGCGATCATCCCGCTGATCGCTATCTGCCTCGCGGTCTCCCTGGTCGGCGGCGCAATGCTGTCCGTCGCGACGATGAGCCCGGCCTCGGCGCCGACGCTGAGCGGCCCGGCGGCCTCTCCCCCGGTCGCGGTGCCGACGGGCGAGCTGACCCGGTTGCCCGTGGGCTCGGTCCAGCTCGGCCAGCGCGCGGTACCGGTGCGGTCCCTGGTAACCGCGGCGATCGCGCTCGTCCCTGCGGACTGCGGCTGCGGCCCGCAGCTGCAGCGCCTGGCCGGGCAGGCGTCCGCCGCGCACGTCGGACTGTACTTCTCCGCCGCCGACCAGTCGGTCGCGGAACTCGACACGCTCACGACCCGCTACGGCGGCGGCACGGCCGTGGCCGCCGCGGACTCCGACCGCGTGCTCACCGGTACGTACCGCCCGGTCGGCTTGACCGTGCTGCTGGTCTTCAAGGACGCCACCGCTGACGTGCTGCGCGAGCTGACCGGCGAATTCCAGCTGGCGCCGGTCTTGCGCAGGCTCAGGGGGACCGGGGCGAGCTTCACCGGCCTCCAGCCGGCCGCGTCCTGACCGGGCCGGGCCAAATCGCCTCCCCGGCGTGTAACCCTCCGCGGGGACCGATACGCTTTCTACGGCCTGTAGTGGGCTGTCAGGCCACCTGGCCGTAACGGGAGTGAATGTCACCTCCCGCGTCCGTTGAACGAGGAGGCACCCGCCGTGATCCGCGCAAGCTCCGGGAAGACCGCCGCTGGCCGCCTGCTGTTCGGGGCCGGCGTCCTGGCTCTGGCTTCTGTCGCCGTCGCCGGGTGCGAGGCCGGGTCGAACGCCCCGACGCTGGAATTTCACTCCGCCAACTCCGGGGCGATGGCCAACCTCAACGGTATACAGATCAGCGACGCGTTCGTACTCGGCGCGCCGAGCGGCGCGACGGTGCCGAGCGGGTCGTCGGCGGGCCTGTTTGTCGCGTTTTACAACGGCGGGAACACCTCCGACACACTGATGAGCGCTAGGGCAGCGGGAGCGGCGAGCAGTGTCACGCTGCCAGGCGGGTCGGTATCCCTGCCGGCCAACTCGGCCGGGATCAACCTGACCGGCCCGTCGCCCAAGGTGGTGCTCAACAACCTGACCAAGCCGCTCAACGGCGGCACCTTTGTCCCGGTGACCTTTGACTTCGCCCACGCGGGGACGGTAACCCTGCAGGTCCCGGTGGAAGCCCAGGACTACGCCTACTCGAGTTTCTCCCCCCCGGCGGGAACCCCGGCGGGGACGGCCACGCCAGCCTCCACCGCGGTGCCGACCATCGGAGTCAGCCCGAGCGGCAGCGCTCAGCCGTCCGGCACCGCCTCGCAGGGTGCGGGCTCTAACTCGGGCGTCAACTCGGGCTCTACCCCGGCCTCGTCCGCATCCCCGTCCGCGTCCTAACGCCCGCCCCGGGCCCACGTACGGGTAACAGCGCGGCCCGTCGCGCCAGGCGAGCTGGCGGGACGGGCCGCGAGACGTTTCCGGGCGGGCTCAGCCGGCCGACTCGAACTTGTACCCGAGCCCCCGGACGGTCACGATGTGCCGGGGCTTGGCCGGGTCGGCCTCGATCTTGGCTCGCAGCCGCTTGATGTGCACGTCCAGGGTCTTGGTGTCGCCGACGTAGTCGGCGCCCCAGACCCGGTCGATGAGCTGCATCCGGGTCAGCACCCGGTCGGCGTTGCGCAGCAGCACCTGGAGGAGCTCGAACTCCTTGAGCGGGAGCTGAACCTGGTCACCGCGGACGCTGACCACGTGCCGCTCCACGTCCATACGGACCGGCCCGGCCTCCAGCGTGGCGTCCGCGACCTCCTCCACGTCGCCGCGCCGGCGCAGCACCGCCCGCATCCGCGCGACGAGTTCCCGCGACGAGAACGGCTTGGTGACGTAGTCGTCGGCGCCGAGCTCGAGGCCGACCACCTTGTCGATCTCACTGTCCTTGGCCGTCAGCATGATGACGGGCACGCTCGACCGCTCGCGCAGCGAGCGGCAGACCTCGCTGCCCGGCAGCCCCGGCAGCATCAGGTCGAGCAGCACCAGGTCGGCGCCGGTGCGGTCAAAGGTGTCGAGGGCGTCCGGGCCCGTCGCGCAGACCGCTACCTCGAACCCCTCCTTGCGCAGCATGTAGGAGATCGCGTCGCTGAACGACTCTTCGTCCTCTACGACAAGCACGCGGGTCACTAAAGTCCCCTTCCTGACGGGGTTGAGCGGGCGGTGCCGTCGTGGTCGCTCCGCAGTGGTAGCCACAGGTTGAAGGTGGAGCCCGCGCCCTCCACGCTCCGCACGGTGACCCGGCCGCCGTGCGCGACCGTCACGTGCTTCACGATGGCGAGCCCGAGTCCCGTGCCGCCGGTGGCCCGCGAGCGAGCCGGGTCGACCCGGTAGAACCGTTCGAAAATCCGGGCCAGGTCCCGCTCCGGGATGCCGATGCCCTGGTCGGTCACGCTGATCTCGACGCCGCCGTCTCCCGGCTGCTTGACGCAGACCACCACCCGGGTGCGCTCCGGGCTGTAGACGACGGCATTCTCCAGCAGGTTCCGCACCGCGGTAACCAGCAGGTCTTCCTCACCCACGACGCAGAGCCCGCGGACGCCGATCGACGCCAGCGTGATGCCGCGCGCGTTGGCCTTCATCCGGCACCGGTCCAGCGCCTCGGCCACCACCACGTCGATGGCCACCGGCACCGGGTCCGGGATGGGCTCCGCGGCCTGGATCCGGGACAGCGTGATCAGGTCCTGGACCAGGAACGTGAGCCGGGCCGCCTCCTGCCGCATGCGCCCGGCGAACCGGCGCACCGCCTCCGCGTCGTCGGCCGCGTCCTCGATCGTCTCGGCCAGCAGGGCGAGCGCGCCCACCGGGGTCTTGAGCTCGTGGCTGACGTTGGCGACGAAGTCGCGGCGGACCTCCTCCACCCGGTGCCGGTCGGTCTGGTCCTCGGCCAGCACCAGGACGAGCCCGCCGCCGCCGACGGTGCCGGACAGCGGGGCTACCCGAACGGCGAAGGTGGTCGTCCGGCCGCCGAACCGCGGCACCGGTACCTCGAACTCGGCCTCGCGGATCTCTCCGTCCCGGCGTACCTGGCGGGCCAGGGCGGCGAGTTCGCTCACCACGAGCTGATCGCCCTTCACGATGCCGAACGCGCGAGCCGCGGCGCTGGCCCGCAGCACTCGGTCCTCGCTGTCGACCACCACCGCGGAGGACGACAGCACCGACAGGACGGAGGCGATCCCCGGGGGCAGCTTCGCGGGCTGCTGCGCCGCCCGCGGCCGCGGCTGCCGCGCGCCGCTTTCGGGGCGCGCCCGCACCGTCATGCCGCTTCCCGGGCCAGCGCCGGCCCGCGCGGGCCGGTGCGCGGTCGTGACCAGTCCATACTCACGTACCTGATGGTATGCGGAGCTTCCGGGGCCACCACAATCCAGAGATAGCCGGAAAATCCACTCTTTTCCCGATGTTCACCTCTCCGCCCATCTCCGGTCGTCCGCCGGATACGGCCCGTCCAGCGCCCGTCTAGTTCAGCGACCCTGGTTCTTCACGGCCTCGGCGGCGGCGGCGGCCGCTTCCGGGTCGAGGTAGCGGCCGCCGGGAACCCGGGGAGTAAACGCCTCGTCCAGCTCGTACAGCAGCGGCATGCCGGTCGGGATATTGAGCTCGGCGATCGCGTCGTCGCTGATTCCGTCCAGGTGCTTGACCAGCGCGCGCAGTGAGTTGCCGTGCGCCACCACGAACACGGTCCGGCCCGCGGCGATGTCCGGAACGATCGCGTCGTACCAGTAGGGCAGCAGCCGCCAGACGACATCGCGCAGGCACTCGGTACGGGGCCGCAGGTCGGGGGGCAGGTTCGCGTAGCGCGCGTCGCCGGCCTGAGAGAGCGGGTCGTCGTCGGCCAGCGGCGGCGGCGGCACGTCGTAGGAACGGCGCCAGGTCATGAACTGCTCGTCGCCGAACTCGGCCCGGGTCTGGGCCTTGTCCTTGCCCTGGAGCGCGCCGTAGTGGCGCTCGTTCAGCCGCCACGAACGGTGAACCGGCAGCCAGCCGAGCCCGGCCGCCTCGAGCGCCCCGTTGGCGGTCGAGATCGCCCGCGTGAGCACGGACGTGTGCACCACGTCGGGACGAAGCCCGGCCTCGACCAGCATCCGCCCGGCGGCGGCCGCCTCCTGGCGCCCCTTCTCGGCCAGCCCGACGTCCACCCAGCCGGTGAACAAGCCCTTGGAGTTCCATTCGCTTTCGCCGTGCCGCAGCAGCACAAGGGTTCCCATGCGGGTCATGGTACTAACCACCCGCAGGGGCGTAGCGGCGCCGGAAGATAATGCGCGCCAGCGGAGTTGGTTACAGCTGTGCCCAGCCTGCCGAATGGCCTTCCGCGACGGATCGCCATGCTCAGCTTCCACACGTCCCCGCTCGACCAGCCGGGCACGGGCGACGCCGGCGGCCTGAACGTCTACGTCGTCCAGGTGGCCAAGCGGCTGGCCGCCCGCGGCACCGAGGTGGAGATCTTTACCCGCGCGGTCTGCCGGGATACCCCGCCACTGGCCGAGCTGGCCCCGGGTGTGCTCGTCCGCAGCGTGGCGGCGGGCCCGTTCGAGGAGCTGGACAAGCACGACCTGCCCGCCCAGGTCTGCCAGTTCACGCTGGAAGTACTGCGGGCCGAGGCCGCGTGCGAGCCGGGCCGGTACGACCTGCTGCACGCGCACTACTGGCTGTCGGGGAAGGCGGGCGCGGTGGCCCGGGAACGCTGGGGCGTCCCGCTGGTGCAGTCGATGCACACTCTGGGCAAGGTGAAGAACGCGGCCCTCACGGCCGGCGCCGCGGCCGAGCCGGAGATCAGGATCCGCGGCGAGCTCGAGGTGATCGCCGCGGCGGACCGGCTGGTGGCCAACACGGACGAGGAGGCCCGCCAGCTGATCGAGCTGTACGGCGCCGACCCGGCCCGGGTGCGCACGGTCAGCCCCGGTGCGGATCTTGGCGTGTTCGCTCCCGGCGGCCCGGAAGGAGCGCGGGCGGCGCGGCGCAGGCTCGGGGTGGCGCCCGACGCGGTGCTGCTGCTCTTCGTGGGGCGGGTCCAGCCCCTCAAGGGCCCGGACGTCATGCTCAAGGCCGTCGCCCGGCTGCTCGACGCCGAGCCCGGCCTGCGGGCCACCCTGCGGGTGGTCATCGTCGGCGGTCCGAGCGGGCGCGAGGAACGGGCCGACCCGGACCGGATGCGCGAGCTGGCCGC
>DASWUW010000148.1:0-1798 GCA_036406335.1 Trebonia sp. | reverse complement strand
GGAAGCGTACACGCTGGCGATGGTGCTGGCCGAGGCGCTCGGTCCGGACCAGTTCCGCGAGCGGGTGAAGATCTACGCCACCGACCTTGACGAAGACGCGCTGACCCAGGCCCGGACCGGCATCTACGACCTGCAGGCGCTGGCGGACGTGCCCGAGCGGCTCCGGGACATCTACTTCGAGCCGGCCGGCGCGAAGCGTACCTTCCGCCGCGACCTGCGGCGCCAGGTGATCTTCGGCCGTAACGACCTGACCCGGGACGCGCCGATCTCGCGGGTCGACCTGCTGACCGCGCGCAACACGCTGATGTACTTCAACGCGGACACTCAGGCCAACGTCATCCGGCGGTTCCACTTCGCGCTCTCCTACCCCGGCTATCTCTTCCTCGGCAAGGCCGAGATGCTGCTCAACCATTCCGACCGCTTCGCGCCGGTCGACCTGCGCAAACGGCTGTTCCGCAAGGCATCGCCGGTTGCGTTCGAACCGGCGGGCACGACGAACGGGACCGAAATGACCGGCCGGGAAACGGGCGGCGGGCGGATCGAGGGCGCGGCGCTGTCCTCCGGGCCGACGGTGCAGCTCGCCGTCGACCTGGCCGACAAGCTGCGGGTGGCCAACGCCGCCGCGGAGGCGCTGTTCAACCTGCGGCCGCGCGACATCGGCCGTCCCTTCCAGGATCTCGAGGTATCGTACCGGCCGGTCGAGCTCAGGTCCCGCATCGAGCAGGTACGCAAAGAAATGCGCCCGCTCGAACTGCACGACGTCGAGTGGCAGCGGCCGGGCAGCCTGGAACGCAGCTACTACGACGTGGGGATCATCCCGCTCTTCGCGGCACCGGGAGACCTGCTCGGCGTGGGGGTCAGCTTCGTCGAGGTCACCCGGTACCGGCGAGTGCGTGACGAGCTCGCGCACGCCAACGCCGAGCTCGAGCGCGCTTACGAGGAGCTTCAGTCGCTGAACGAAGAGCTGGAAACCACCAACGAGGAACTCCAGTCGACCAACGAGGAACTGGAGACGATGAACGAGGAGCTCCAGTCGACCAACGACGAGCTCCAGGCGATCAACGAGGAGCTGCGCGGCCGCACCGAAGACCTCGATCAGACCAACAGCTTCCTCGGCTCGGTGCTGCGCAGCCTGGGCAGCGCGGTGATCGTGCTCAACGAGGACCTGCGGGTCCGCGTCTGGTCGCCGGGCGCGGAGGACCTGTGGGGGCTGCGCCCCGAAGAAGCCGAAGCCAAGGAACTGCTGTCTCTGGACATCGGCCTGCCGGCCGCGGACATCGCCCCGATGCTCCAGCAAGCGGTCAGCCGCCCGGCGGCCGACGGCAACGGCGCCGTCCCGGCCCATGCCGTCACCGCGGTAAACCGGCGCGGGAAAACGGTAGAACTGCAGATCGCGGCCTCGCCGATGCGGACGGAGGAGGGCGGGATCAACGGGCTTATCCTGGTGATGGACCAGCGGTCCGGGTAAGCCGGCACCGCGCCGGCCCGGCGGCTACCGCTCCGCGTCGCGGTACCGGGCGGCCAGCTCGCGGTAGCCGGCCGCGTCTTCGAGGTACCGCGCCGCCTGCCGCCGGTGCTCTGCTCGCTCTTGGCCGTCCCCGGCGGCGCCCCGGGCCGCGCACAGCTCGAGGGAGTCGGCCGCCCGGAGCAGGCAGAGGGCGACGCGCTCGGCTGCCTCCCGGACACTGACCCGGGCCTCGCTGGCGTGCGCCGCGGCCCGCTCCGCCTGCTCCGCCGCGCGGGCGGGAACCGCCGGATCATCCTGGTCCGCCCGGGCGGTCGCGAGCTGCTCGCGCCG
>DASWUW010000147.1:0-5933 GCA_036406335.1 Trebonia sp. | reverse complement strand
CGGTCAGACGTTCTTGGCGTAGCTGCGGAAGGTGGTGACCGAGATCGCCACCGCGATGACGGCAAGGACGAGCAGTCCGCCGCCGCGGACGGCGATCGCGGCCCAGTCAGGACTCGGCGTCAGGGCTGAGCGGCCGATCTGGACCTCCCAGTTGAGCGGGTTGCGGGACGCGATGGCCTGCATCCAGCCGGGGAGGAAGGCAGGCTGCATGAACGCGCTGGACAGGAACATCAGCGGCAGCATGAAGAGCGTGTAGACACCGATGATCGCCTCACGGGCGCGCAGCAGCATGCCGGCGGTATTGGACAGGGCGCCCCAGAAGACGCCGATCGGGATCGCGGCGAGCGTAAGGACTACCAGGCCGAGCGGGCCGCCTGGGTAACGGGCTCCGCCGGCGTAGGCGAGAGCCACGATGATCAGGCTCTGCACCACGGTACTGACCGCCTGCTCCGCCACCGCGGCGTTCATGATGGCCAGGCGGCTGGCCGGGGACACCAGGAAGCGGTTGAGGGTACCGCGGTCGATCTCCTCGATCATCGCCATGCCCGCCCACATGTTGCCGGACATCGCGTTCATCGCGACGATGCCGGGCACCAGGTAGGCGAGGTACGAGCCGGGGAACGCGAAGCCGGGGATGTCGGTGATCTTGCGGAACATCTCGCCGAACAGGAACAGCCAGATGGCCGGCTGGAGCACGCTGAACGCCAGCACGTAGGGCTGGCGGACCAGGGCGCGCAGCTTCCGGCCGGTCAGGTACCAGGTGTCGGAGAGCAGCGGCGGGGCGGGAGCAAGCCGGGCCCGTCCCGGCGACACGACAGCGGTCATCGGCCGCTCACCTCCGTCAGCCGCGTCGCGTCGCTGTACCGGCGGCCCGCGTAGTGCAGGTACACCTCGTCCAGGGACGGGACCGCCAGGTCCCGCTTGAGCTGGCCGGGATCGCCTTCGGCGACGACCCGGCCGCTGTCCACGATGGCGATCCGGTCGGCCAGGCGGTCGGCCTCGTCCAGGTAGTGCGTGGTGAGCAGGACGGTCAGGTTGCCTTCGTCGTTGTCCCGGGCCAGGCGGGTGATCTCCTGCCACATCGCGGTCCGGCTCTCCGGGTCGAGACCGGTGGTCGGCTCGTCCAGGAACAGCACCCGGGGCCGGTGCACCAGGCCGAGCGCGACGTCCAGGCGGCGCTGCATGCCGCCCGAGTACGTGCCGGCGAAGCGCCCGGCCGCGTCGTCCAGCCGGAAGTGCTCCAGCAGCTCATCGGCCCGCTGCCGGGCGGTCCGGGAGTCCAGGCCGTACAGGTGGCCCTGCAGGATCAGGTTCTCCCGGCCGGTGGCCGCCGGGTCGGCGCCGGAGCGCTGCGCGACGACGCCGATCACCCGGCGCGCGCGGGCCGGGTCAGCCAGCACGTCGATGCCCTCGACGAACGCCTGGCCCGCGTCCGGGGTGGCCAGGGAGGTGAGGATCTTGACGGCGGTGCTCTTGCCCGCGCCGTTGGGGCCGAGCAGGGCGTAGATCGTTCCGGCGGGAACGCCGAGGTTCAGGCCGTCCAGGGCCCGGATGCGGGGCTTCTTGCCCGGTGCGGGATAGGTCTTGACGAGGCCTCGCGCCTCGATGGCGAGCCGGGGGGCGGTTGCCCCGGGAAGTGACTGCATGCTGATGACTCCTGTGGTGACTGGTCGTGTGTACGCAGTCCCGCGGGAAGGAGCCCGGTTATCATGTGCTTGGGCCTCGCAACCGGGTGTCCGTCCCTTGAGGTACGGGACTGGTGGTGAGGTTGCGACCCTGGCCCGGTGGTGTTGCAGCACCGCCGCGGCCGGGGTCGTGCTAGGTGCGGTTCGCCCCGGGTAAGTCTCCCCTCTTCGTGTCCCATCCTCGTTTGGCTCTTTCGTCCAGCTCCCGGTACTCCTGCGGTACCTCGCCGGTCTCGTGCAGCTGCCGCCAGGCGTCCAGGTCGGCGATCGTGCCCCCGACCACCTCGGCGATCAGCTCGCGGACCCAGCCCGCCTCGGCCGTCCGCATCGCGAGCTGGTACTCGGATTCGATGAGGAACAGCCGGGGCAGCTGCTTGGCCCAGTGCTCCAGTGCCTCCCGCTGCTGGCGGTTGGCCTCGTCCAGCCCGGCCAGCCGCCGGGTGAGCAGCTTCGTCACCTCGCCGGGCGGCAGGATGGCCGCCTCGGACAGCGCGGCGGCGAACGGGCTCTGCTCGTCCTCGGGCACGCTGAGCAGCTCGCGCAGCCAGTCCCTGAGCTCAGCCCAGCCCTGGTCGGTGATCTGGTAGGTGGTTCGCTCGGGCTGCCTCCCCTCGCGCTGCGTGCCGGCTACCGCGATGAACCCGTTCTTCTCGAGGTTGCGGACCACGGTGTAGAGCGAACCCCAGTTGATCTTGATGGTGTTGTCCTTGCCGCGCACCCGCAGCGTCTGGGCCATCTCGTACGGGTACATCGGCTGCTGGGCCAGCAGCGACAGCAGGGCGAGGGCGAGCAGGTTACCGACCTTGCGCCGCTTCGCCACCGCCGCGGATCCCTTCATTCGCCCGCAAGTACTCGTAGACGAGTATACGCCCGGCCAGGCCGATTTCAAGAGCTATCTCGAGTGAGCGGCGGGGCCGCCGCTCCGACGACGGACGGGTGCGGCCAGCGCCCGGAAGGCGGCAGCCGCACCCGTCCGGGTGGATCCTGGCTCGGGCTAGCCGAAGAAGACCTCGGCCTCGGCGTAGCGGTCCGCGGGGACCAGCTTCAGCTCCCGGGTGGCCTCGGCGAGCGGGACGCGGACGATCTGGGTGCCGCGCAGGGCCACCATCATGCCAAACGCCTCGTCGTGGACCGCTTCGACCGCGTGCAGGCCGAAGCGGGTCGCCAGCACCCGGTCGAAGGCGGTCGGGGTGCCGCCCCGCTGGATGTGGCCGAGCACCGTGCAGCGGGCCTCCTTGCCGGTCCGCTTCTCGATCTCGCTGGCCAGGTACTGCCCGACGCCGCCGAGCCGGACGTGACCGAAGGCGTCGAGCTGGCCGGACGTGAGCGACAGTTCCTCGTGCTGGGGATGCGCACCCTCGGCGACCACCACGATCGGGGCGTAGCGCGTCTGGAAGCGGTGCTCCACGTACGCGATCACCTTGTCGATGTCGAAGGGGCGCTCGGGGATGAGGACGACGTTGGCTCCGCTGGCCAGGCCGGCGTGCAGCGCGATCCAGCCGGCGTGACGGCCCATCACCTCGACGATGAGGGCCCGGTGATGGCTCTCCGCGGTGGTGTGCAGGCGGTCGATCGCCTCCATCGCGATGTTCACCGCGGTGTCGAAGCCGAACGTGTAGTCCGTCGCCCCGAGGTCGTTGTCGATGGTCTTGGGCACGCCGACGACGGGGATGCCCTCGGCGTTGAGCCGCGCGGCCACGCCCAGCGTGTCCTCGCCGCCGATCACCACCAGGGCGTCTACCCCCAGCCCGGCCATGTTGTCTTTGATCCGCTCGACTCCGCTGCGGCCAGGGCCGGCGTCCTTGAACGGGTTCGTCCGCGACGAGCCCAGGATCGTGCCGCCGCGCGGCAGGATGCCGCGCACCGCGCTCACGTCGAGCGGCACCGTGTCCGCCTCGAGCGGCCCGCGCCAGCCGTCGCGAAAGCCGAGGAACTCGATTCCGTACTCCGAGATGCCACGGCGCACTACCGCGCGGATTACCGCGTTCAGACCCGGACAGTCGCCGCCTCCGGTAAGGACTCCCACTCGCATGAGGCAAAGCCTAGCCGCCCGTGAGCGTGCTGCGACGAGACCCGGGCAATGCCTGCCGCTGCAATCGATAACAGTGATAAATCTGTCTCCGGCGCGTCCCCCGCGGGGGATTCCTGCGCCCGCTTCGCATAGGTATAGACGTACTCCTGGCCGGAGAGCTTGGCCAGCGCGTCCATGATTTCGTCGGTCACCGCGCGCAGCGCCTCCCGGTCCGTCTCCCGGCCGTAGTAACGGGAGAATTCCAGCGGCGGACCGAAGACCGCCCCCGGCCGGACGCTGAACCGCGGGCTGTGCGAGCCCGGCGGGAGGAACTCGAAGGTGCGCATCATCGCGCAGGGCACCACGGGCGCCCGGGACTCCAGGGCCAGCCGGGCGACTCCGGTACGGCCCTTGTACAGCCGCCCGTCCGGCGAGCGGGTGCCCTCCGGGTAGATGCCGAGGACCTTCCCTTCCGCGAGCACCCGCAGCCCCGACCGCAGCGCGCGCTCGCTGGCCGCGCCGCCCGTCCGGTCGATCGGAATCTGCCCGACGCCGCTGAAGAACGCCCGGCTGGCCAGGCCCTTGAGCCCCTGGCCGGTGAAGTACTCGGCCTTGGCCAGGAACACCACCTTGCGCGGCAGCGGGAGCGGGCCGAAGAAGTGGTCGGAGAACGACAGGTGGTTGCTCGCCAGGATGACCGGACCGTGCCGGGGCAGGTTCCGCCGCCCCTTGGACCAGGGCCGGAACACGAGCTTCAGCGCTACGCCCAGCGTGCATTTGACTAGCCAGTAGAACACGCCTCCATCGTCCCACGTCCCGGGAAATCTATGGGAATATGCAAAGGTGTCGTCAACCTCTCCGGGCCCGGAAGCTACCCAGACCGAGCCGTTCTCCGCGGACGGCGGCCCGGTCGGCGTGCTCGTCCTGCACGGATTTACCGGCTCGCCGCGCACCGTGCGGCCGTGGGCAGTGCACCTCGCCGACGCCGGGCTGACCGTGCGGGCACCGCTTCTCGCCGGGCACGGCGGCACCTGGCAGCAGCTCGCCAAGACCGGGTGGACGGACTGGTACGAGTCCGCCGAGCAGGCCTTCGCCGAGCTCAGTGCCCGGTGCGAGCAGGTGTTCGTCACCGGGATCTCCATGGGCGGCTGCCTGGCGTTCCGGCTGGCGCAGACCCAGCGGGACCGGGTCAGCGGGCTGGTGGTGGTGAACCCCTCGCTGGCCGGCGACAACCTGCTGATCCCGTTCACCCCGGTGCTCAAGTACCTGATCCGGTCTATCCCGTCTATCGGCGGGGACATCAAGAACCCGGGCGCCCAGGAAGGGGCGGCCAAGCGGACCCCGGTCGCGTCGGTCTCGACGATGCCCCGCCTGTGGAAGACCACGGTGGCGGAACTGGGCGCGGTGACCCAGCCGGTCCTCGTCTACCGCTCCACCGTCGATCACGTGGTGGGGCCGGCCAGCATGAAGGTGCTGACCAAAGCGCTGCCGGAGGCCGAGGTGCGGCCGCTGGCGAACAGCTACCATGTGGCTACGCTGGACAACGACGCGCCCGAGATCTTCGACGGCACCCTGGCATTCGTCCAGAAGCACAGCATCGCGAAGCAAAACGGGTAAGACTTCAAAAGTGAGGATTCCGTGGCCCCCGCAGCTTCTGTCCGCCCGCGGCGGCCGCGATGCGCCGGCGGATTTTGCCATCCGGGCGGGCCTGGCGGAACATAGAGAGATGCAGTGCGTAGGGGGGGTTCGGGGGGTCGTTCTCCCGGGAGAGACCAGTGGCTGACGGGGACGTGCCGGGCACCGGCACAGGCGGCAACGCGACAGGCGGGGACGGCGACGAGGCCGTCTGGCTAGACCTGGTCGCGCGGTTCGACGCGCCCGGGCCAGCCGACCAGGCGGCGCCCTGGCCCGACCGGGAAGACCTGGCCGGACCGGTACACGTCACGCCGCCGCCAGCCGTTCCGCCCGGCATGCCCGAGGCGCTGCCGCGGGAGCCGCCGACCAACCCGACCGGGCTGCCGGGACTGCCGGTGCTCGGCGGCCCTCCGACCATGCCCGACCAGCCGGCCGTCGGCCGGCCGTGGCGGGGACCGGGCCCGCGGGACACGCCGCCCGTGGACGACCTGGTCAGCGAGCACTACGTCCCGCCGGTGCCGCCGCCGCTGCCCCGGCTCGACCCGGTCACCAAGGGTGCGTGGCTGGCGCTATTCGGCGGCCCGCTCTACCTGCTCATCAGT